>JAZFQW010000537.1:0-3560 GCA_036445335.1 Alphaproteobacteria bacterium
AGGCCTCGACCGTAGCGGTGCTACGCTCTTCGGCCTTCTCCTGGCGGCTCGGACCGCCCGGACGCGACGCAGGCCGTCGCCAGTATGAGAAGTGCGGGCTAGCCGTCGGCGGGACAGCGCCGCGCAAACCATGGCCGGTATGAGAAATGCGGGCTAGCGC
The DNA here is from genome assembly GCA_036445335.1 of Alphaproteobacteria bacterium. GTDB lineage: Bacteria > Pseudomonadota > Alphaproteobacteria > DSM-16000 > Inquilinaceae > JAZFQW01. The sequence continues at coordinate 161 of JAZFQW010000537.1, forward strand.
CGCCGACCGCGGCTCGCGGCGGCCGATCGGGGTGGCGATCGTCGGCTCCGGTCCGGCCGGGTTCTATGCCGCCGAGGCATTGCTGGCCGGCGGCGGCGATGTCCGCATCGATATACTCGATCGGTTGCCGACGCCGTTCGGCCTGATCCGCGACGGCGTCGCGCCCGACCACCAGACCACCAAGAAGGTCGCGCTGAAGTTCGAGCGCACGGCGCTCAAACCGGAGGTGCGCTTCTATGGCAACGTGGCGGTCGGCCGCGACGTGATGCTGGACGACCTGCGGTCGATGTACGACGCGGTAATTCTCGCCGTCGGCACGCCGCTCGATCGCCCCCTGGGCATCCCTGGCGAGGACAAGTCCGGGGTGTACGGCTCGGCGGCGTTCGTCGGCTGGTACAACGGTCACCCGGACTTCCGCGATCTCGACCCCGACCTCGGCACGCCGGCGGCGGCGATCGTCGGCAACGGCAACGTGGCGCTGGACGTCGCCCGCGTGCTGGCCAAGACCGAGGTCGAGTTGGCGGACAGCGATCTGGTCGACCACGCCGCGCAGGCGATCCACGCGGCGCCGATCGCCGACATCCATATTCTCGGCCGGCGCGGCCCGGCGGAGGCCAAGTTCACCAATGTCGAGCTGCGCGAGATGGGCCAACTGAGGGACTGCGTCCCGCTGGCCGACCCGGCGCAGCTTGGCGAGGCCATCGGTCCGATGTCCGACCGCGACCGGCGCCTGAGGGAAAAGAACCTGGCGACGCTGGCCGGGTTCGCCGACCTCGACGCTGGTACCGCGTCGAAACGCGCCCATTTCCGGTTCTTCGCGGTGCCGACCGAGATCTTGGGCGGTGACCGAGTCGAGGGCGTGCGCGTGGCGCGCGCGCGCCTGGAGGATGGCCGGCTGGTCCTAACCGGCGAGACCTTCGAGATCCCCTGCGGTCTGGTGATCTCCGCCATCGGCTACCGCTCCCAGCCGATCACCGGTGCGCCGTTCGATGCCGACCGCGGCATCGTGCCGAACGACGATGGCCGCGTCGCCGACGGCCTCTATGCGGTCGGCTGGATCAAGCGCGGGCCGACCGGCGTGATCGCCAGCAACCGGCCAGACGGCGTCGCGGTCGCCACGTCGATCCGCGCCGCTTTCGACCGCGGCCGCAAGCCGGGTCGCCAGGCGCTGGACGCATTGCTGGCGAGGGCCGGCGCGCGGCCGGTCGGTTATGCCGGATGGCAGAGGATCGACGCGGCGGAGCGGGCCAATGCGACGCCGCCGGCGCCGCGCCGGAAATTCACCAGGGTCGCGGAGATGCTTGCCGTGCTCGATGCCGCGCCGGACCGTGGCGACCGCCAGTCGGCGCCCCGGGGCGCCGGCGAGGCGGCCCGGAAGCAGCCGGCCGCGACTTGACGATCGGTCGAGATTTTTCAATCTGGACCAATCGATCGGTAGATGGCCGTTCCGGCTGCTGGCCTGCCGACAAGGGGCTGTTTTACAGATACCGTCATTCCGGGACCCGGTTTGCCCGAAATCTCCGATTTCGTTGGCAAAACGCGGCACCCGGAATCTCGAGTCGCGAAACCCGCTGGCTGTGGCTCGAGATTCCGGATCACTGACTTTACTAGCCAAATCAAAAATTTGGAGCAAAGTCGCGTCTGGAATGACGCAATTGTAAACAGGTTCTAGTCTTAGGGCGTGGTCGTCATCGCGATCGCCGCGTCGGACAATCCGGGCTACCGCCACATGGGAGCCAAGGCGTGACGGCTCAGCCGCCACCGGGACAGCGGAGAGTGCTGCCGATCCTTGGTCTGGTGGGCGGGCTGGCGCCGCTGTCGATCGATATGTACCTGCCGGCCCTGCCCGACATGGCGCGGTCGCTGGATGCCTCGGACGCGATGCTGCAGATGACCGTGACGGCGTTCCTGGTCGGCTTCGCCCTGGGGCCGCTGGTGTTGGGTCCGGTGTCGGACGCGGTCGGGCGCCGTGCGGTGATGTTGGCCGCCATCGCGGTGTTCGTCGTCGCCAGCCTACTGTGCGCCTGGGCGCGATCGGCGGAGGAATTGATCGCCTACCGTATCCTGCAGGCGGTCAGCGGCGGGTCGGCGGCGACCTTGAGCGGCGCCGTTGTCAACGACCAGTTCGAGGGCGACCGGGTGGCCCGCGCCATGTCAATCCTGATGTTGATCATGTCGGTCGCGCCGATGGTCGCACCGACACTGGGGGGCCAGCTGCTGGTCCATTTCGGCTGGCAGGCGAATTTCCTGGCCCTGGCCGGGATAGGGCTGGCCGCGGCTCTGGCGGTGTTCTGGGGCCTGCCCGAAACCGTGCCGGCCGTTCGCCGGCGATCGGTGCGTCCGGCGCGGGTCGCGCTGGGCTACCTGGACATCGTGACGTCGGTCCGCGCCATGGCGTTCGCCCTTGCCGGCGCCTTCGCCGGCGGCGCGATGTTCGCATATATCGCCGCGACGCCGTTCATCTATATCGATTTCTACGGACTGGATCCGCAATTATACGGGCTGTTTTTCGCCGCCAACATCGGCGGCGCGATGATCGTCAACATGATCAACGTCCGCTTCGTGGTCGCATTGGGCTACAGGCGGATCCTGGCGATCAGCGCCTTCGTGTTCCTCGCGGTGGGGGTGGCGCTGCTGGTCGCCTCGTCGACCGGTCTCGGCGGCCTGTGGGGCATAGCCGTCACGGTATTCTGGGTCGTCGGGCTGGCCCACATCATGGGGGCCAACGGGGTCACCGGTGTGCTCTCGTTCTTCGGCGAGCGGGCCGGCGCCGCGTCGGCGGTCAACGGCGCCCTGCGGTTCCTGGCCGGCGTGACCGCGACGCTGATGATCGGCGCGCTGAACGACGGCACGCCGTGGTCTCTGGGGGCGGTGATCATGGGATGCGCGGTGATCTCCGCGACTGCCACCGCCGTCGCCCTGCGAGGGCAGTGCGGTGGCACGGCGGACGCCGGCGCATGACGGGCACCGCACGGCGGCCAATCCATAGTTTGCAATCACACTACGGCGGTTGAAGCCCGGCGCGGTCCCGTGGGAATGAACGGGTTAGCACGCCGTTCCAGTGCCGGACCTCGCCGCGCCTTTGGGTCGCCGTGGACCAACATTGCGCACGGCACCGAACAATCTTTCCGATCGCCTCGACATATTTCCACGGTTGTCAATTTAGACAGATCGATCGGTAATAACTCCGACAGTTTTGAGCCGTGCACGAGCGACCAGTATGACAAGTGCGGGCTAGCGCACCCGGCGCAGCTGCGACGGCATCGCCGCCATGGCGCCGATGATGAAGCCGACCTCGCCGGGCTCCCGGTCCAGCGCGCAGTCGATCGACTCGAAATGCCGATGGCTCTTGTTGAGCATCGCCAGCGTTCCCCAGCAGCGCTTGCAGGTCCGCTGCATG
>JAZFQW010000538.1:0-11566 GCA_036445335.1 Alphaproteobacteria bacterium
CGCCACACAAGTGGTATTACCACTTTAGCAAACGGGTCGCCGCTGTCGAGCGGTTTCCCCGCGCCGGCAATGCAAATAGCCACACCGAAAGGCGCGGCCTGTGTCAGGGATCCGGGTTAGCCCGCACTTCTCATACTGGCCACGGTCTGCGCGGCGCTGTCCCCCCGACAGGGCAGGAACGCCGCGCGGCGCGATGCAGAGCATCGGGCAAGCGGCGTGACGCACCCTGTCGGGGGGACAGCGCCGCCCTGCGGGTCGCGCCCGGGCGGCCCGCCCGCTGCGTCAAACGCCTCGACCGTAGCGTTGCTACGCTCTTCGGCCTTCTCCTGGCGGCTCGGACCGCCCGGACGCGACGCAGGCCGCGGCCAGTATGAGAAGTGCGGGCTTGCCCGCACCATGGATGCCCGGATCGCGGCCGAGCATGACACATGAGGGGACCCGCTCGATGCGCCCACCAATCAAGGGTCGCGGTCCCGGGAGCCGGCATCACGACCACGACACCAAGACACTAACCGGTCGACATGACCTGTCGCGCCGCAGGGAGCGAGGACCCTGAGGCCGGAGGGGGAGCTTGGTGCGGCTCCCCCTGGTCGTCGGCCTACATGCCCATGGCCTTTTCCCACGGCCCGTGGGTCCAGGCGCCATCCGGCGTCGCGGTGATGACCGGGTCGCTCGCGCCCGACATCAACACCTCGACGGTGCGCTCATAGGCGGCCGGCTCGAGGTAGCCGAGGCCCTTGCTGGACCCCGGAAGCAGCTTGGCGATCTCGCCCATCTGGCGCAGCTGTATCGCCATCGTCGCCACACCGGCCGGGTCGGCCTCGACGACGATCCCGGCCGCCTCCTCGACGTTGTCGATGGCGTACTGCCAGCCCCTGACCGAGGCGGCGATGAAGCGCGACAGCTTGTCGACATAGGCCGGGTCCTGCAGGCTGTCCTCCGACGCGTACAGGCCGTCCTCCAGCGTCGCCACGCCCTCGTCCTCGTAGAAGAAGGTGACCAGCTCGTCGGCCGGCACGCCGGCGTCGATGACCTGCCAATACTCGTTGTAGATCATCGTCGAGATGCAGTCGGCCTGGCCGTCAAGGATGGGGTCGACGTTGAAGCCCTGGCGCAGCACCGTGAGGTCGGCGTCGGCGCCGGTGGTCGCCAGGTCCAGCCGGCTCATCCACGACAGGAACGGGTACTCGTTGCCGAAGAACCAGACGCCCAGGGTCTTGCCGGCGAAGTCCTGCGGCTCGGCGATGCCGCTTTCCCTGAGGCAGGTCAGCATCATGCCCGACCGGTTGAAGAACTGGGCGACGTTGACCATCGGCACGCCGCGCTCGCGCGCCGCCAGCGCCGCCGGCATCCACTCGACGACGACGTCGGCGCCGCCGGCGGCGATGACCTGGGGCGGCGCGATGTCCGGACCGCCCGGCTTGATCGTCACGTTGAGCCCGGCCTCGTCGTAGAAGCCCTTCTCCAGCGCTACGAAATAGCCGGCGAACTGCGCCTGGGTGACCCATTTGAGCTGGATCGTGAAGTCGTCCTGCGCCCGCGCCGTGGTACCGCCGAGGGCGATCGCGGCGGTCGCCGCCAGGACTGTCAGCTTGTGTTTCATCGGTCTACCTCACCTGTTCGTTGTTGCGCCGTGCATCGGCTGGATGAAGGCCCGCTTCGCGCCGGCTTATTTCCGGTACGAAGGATGCCAGAAAGTCGTGGCGCGCTCCATTAGCACGAGTGCGCCATAGGACGCCGACCCGGCAAGTGCCGCGACGGCGATGGTCGCCCACACGAAATCGACGTTGAGCTTGGCGACCTCGGTGGAGATGCGGAACCCCATCCCCATGATCGGCGTGCCGAAGAACTCGGCGACGATGGCGCCGATCAGGGCGAGCGTGGAGTTGAGCTTCAGCGCGTTGAAGACGAACGGCATCGCGCCAGGCAGGCGCAGCTTCACCAGCGCCTGGAAGTAGCTGGCCGCGTAGGACCGCATCAGGTCGCGCTCCATCAGGCCGGTCACCTGCAGGCCCGCCAGCGTGTTGACCAGCATCGGAAAGAACGTCATGACGACGATCACCGCCGCCTTGGACTGCCAGTCGAAGCCGAACCACATCACCATGATCGGGGCGATGCCGACGATCGGCATGGCGCTGATCATGCTGCCCAGCGGCTGCAGCCCGCGCTGCAGGAACGGCGACCGGTCGATCGCCACGGCGACCAGGAATCCGGCGCCGCTGCCCATGACGAAGCCGGGGATGACCGACTTGATGAAAGTCTGGCGAAAGTCGATCCACAGGGTGAACTGGTGGGCCCGGAACGACTCGGCGATCGCGCTGGGCGGCGGCAGCAAAACGGCCGGCACTTGAAAGCCGACGGTCAGCGCCTCCCAGAGATAGACAAGCAGCCCGCCGAACAGCAGCGGCACCACGATCGCCGCCGCCCGGCCGCGCGCCGCCGACAACTGCGACATCGCCTGCCACAGCAACACCACGATGGCGATCAGCAGCAGCAACACCGCCGGCGCGCCGCCGCGATAGACCAGCCCGTCGCCGAGGTCGAGCAACAGCACCACGCCCAGGGCAACACTGGCCACGGCCAGCAGCGCGCCCCGGGATTCGCCGCGCCCGCCCGGTACGACGACGCTGGCGAAGAACGCGGCGGCGGCGATCGCCAGCAGGGCGACGTCGCCGGCGCCGGCCGACAGGCCGACAGGACGGTCGTCGATGGAGCCGGCCGGCAGAGCCACGGCGCCAATCAGGATCAGCGCGGCGACACCGAGCCTGATCAGCGCCGGCATATCCAGCCGCCCGATCATCACCGCCCGCCCCGGCTGGCGATCGTAAGCCGTTCCGCCAGGGCGACCGCGGCGACACTCAGCATGGCCAGGATCGCGGCCGCGAACAAGGCCGCCCACAATGCCTGCATCTGGCCGTAATACGAGCCCAGCAGCAGCCTCGCGCCGATCCCCGCCTGCGCGCCGGTCGGCAGTTCGCCGACGATGGCGCCGATCAGCGCCAGCGCGATGGCGACCTTGAGGCTGGGAAACAGGAAATCGATCGACGCCGGCCAGCGCAGCTTGAAGAGGACCTGGCCGCGCGACGCGCTGTAGGTGCGCATCAGGTCGAGCTGCAGCGGGTCGGGCGAGCGCAGCCCCTTGACCATGCCGATGGTCACCGGGAAGAAGCTGAGATAGGCGGAGATCACCGCCTTGGGCATCACTCCGGTGAAGCCTAGATTGCCCAGCACAACCACGATCATCGGCGCGATCGCCAGGATCGGGATCGTCTGCGACGCGATGATCCACGGCATCAGCGACCGGTCGAGAGTCGCCACATGGACGATCCCGACCGCCAGCAGGATGCCCAGCGCCGTGCCCAGCACGAAGCCAACCAGCGTCGAGCTCATGGTGACGCCGGCGTGGAACAGCAGGCTGCGCTTGCTGGTGATATTCTGCTCCACGGTGCTGGTCCACAGCTCGCGCAGCACCTGCACCGGGGTCGGCAGCACCGGCCGGTCCATCGACCAGGTCGCGTCGACGAACTCGGCGAACGTCCAGTCGCCGCCGGCGCGGTCGAGCTGCCGAACCACTCGGTCGCGGTTCAACACCGTCGCCCCAGCGTACCAGGTGCCGACCAGGACGGCGAGGACCACCAGCACCGGCACGGTGCGCCCCTGCCGCAGCCACAGCCGGACCCGACCCGCCGGAGGCGGTATCGCCAGCGCCACCGCCGTCACCGTGGCGTCCTATTCATAGGAGTGGCCGGCGCGCAGCGCCTGGCGGACCTTGTGCGCCACGGCGAGAAACTCCGGCGATTCGCGGGCGTCGAGGTCGCGATCGCGCGGCAAGTCGCTGTCGATCACCTCGAGGATGCGGCCCGGCCGCGGCGACATCACGACGATCTTCGATGACAGGAAGACCGCCTCGGGGATCGAATGGGTCACGAAGATCACCGTCAGGTCGGCCCGGTTCCACAGGTCGAGCAGGTGGACGTTGAGATTTTCGCGGGTGATCTCGTCCAACGCGCCGAACGGCTCGTCCATCAGCAGCAGGGTCGGCTCGAAGCTGAGCGCCCGGGCGATCGACACCCGTTGCTGCATGCCGCCGGACAGCTGCCACGGATACTTCCGCTCGAACCCGTCGAGGCCGACAGTGGCCAGCGAGCGGGCCGCCCGGTCGCGCCGCTCCGCCGCCGGCATGCCCATGATCTCCAGCGGCAGTTGGACGTTGCGGATGACGTTGCGCCAGAGATACAGCGCCGGTGCCTGGAACACGTAGCCGTACGAGCGGCCGAGCCGGGCCTGCTCCGGCGTGCCGCCGTTGACCATCACCGTGCCGGTGGTCGGCCGCGCCAAGTCGGCGACCACCCGCAGCAGCGTTGTCTTGCCACAGCCCGACGGCCCGATCAGCGACACGAATTCGCCGCGGCGGATGGTCAGATCGATGTCTTCGAGCGCCGTTACCGGCGCGTCGGCGGTCTGGAAAACCAGCCCAAGGCCGCTCGTCTGGACCACCGGCGCCGCACCGCCCGGCGCCGCGTCGGACAACCCGCCGGGGCCCGCTATCGGTTGCGCGGTCTCAGCCATCGCCATCTGCGCCGAACGTTCCGTCATGCCCCGGCCTTCGACAGCATGGCGTGCAGCAGCACGTTGGCGCCCGCTGCCACGTCGTCGAATTCCGCGCTCTCGATCTCATTATGGCTGATGCCGCCTTCGCAGGGCACAAAGATCATCGAGGTCGGCGCCACCCGCGCCACATAGCACGAGTCGTGGCCGGCGCCGCTGACGATGTCGCGGTGGCTGTAGCCACAGGCCTCAGCCGCGTCGCGCACCGCCGCCACGCAACTCTGGTCGAACGCGACCGCCGGGAAGTGCCAGATCTGATCGACCGCCAGTTCGAGCCGCAGCGCCTCTGCGGCGGCGGCGCAGGCGGCGCGGAACTCGCGGTCCATGGCGGCCAGCGCCGCGTCGTCGGGATGGCGAAAATCGACGGTGAAGAAGACCCGGCCGGGGATGACGTTGCGCGACCCCGGCTCGACGGACATCACCCCGACCGTGCCGACGCCGTCGGGCGGGTGGGCATTGGCGGTGGCACGGACCGCCTGGACCATGGAAGCGGCCCCGGCCAGCGCATCGCGGCGCAGGGTCATCGGCGTCGTGCCGGCATGGCTGTCCTGGCCGGTCACGGTGATCTCGTACCAGCGCTGGCCCTGGCCGCCGGTGACGACGCCGATGGTGTTGCGCTCGGCCTCCAGGACCGGTCCCTGCTCGATATGCAGCTCGAAGAAGGCGCCGAACCGGCGCTGGCCGACCGTCTCGACGCCCTGGTAGCCGATCCGTGCCAGCTCGGCCCCGAGGGTCCTGCCGTCGACGTCGGCGCGGCCGTGGGCGTAGGCGAGCTCGAAGGCGCCGGCATAGACGCCCGAACTGATCATCGGCGGGGCGAAGCGCGAGCCCTCCTCGTTGGTCCAGTCAACCACCATCACCGGCGCCTCGGTCTCGCGTCCGGCGTCGTTGAGGGTGCGGATCACCTCCAGCCCGGCCAGCACGCCCAACACGCCGTCGAACTTGCCGCCGGTCGGCTGGGTGTCGAGATGCGAGCCGCAGACCACCGGCGGCAGCGCGCCGTTCCGTCCGGGGCGAACGGCGTAAATGTTGCCCATCTCGTCGATGCCCACGTCGCAGCCGGCGTGCTCGCAGCGGGCGACGAACCAGTCGCGCACCTGGCGGTCCAGGTCGGTCAGCGTCAGCCGCTTGATGCCGCCCTTCGGCGTCCTGCCGATCTGGGCGGTCTCCATGATGGTGTCCCACAGGCGCGGGCCGTTGACCGTCAGATCGGGCATCGAAGGACCGGTGGATCTTGAGTTACGTTGCGCCGGCGGGTCATCGCGTCCCCCGACTCGCATGGCATGACCGCAGCCGACAAGCCCCGCTCCCACCGGCGAGGGACCATGGATCGGTCATCACTCCGCCGCGTCGCGCAGCGGATTGCGCGGATCCTGCGGCCACGTCATGTGGGGCTTGCCGGTGTCGACCGGCCGCATGGTGATGCAGTCGTCGACCGGACAGACGTGCTGGCACAGGTTGCAGCCGACGCATTCCTCGTCGATGATCTCGTAGCGGCGGCCCGACCCGTCGCGCAGCGCGGCGATCGACTGGTGCGAGGTGTCCTCGCAGGCGATGTAGCACTTGCCGCACTTGATGCAGAGGTCCTGGTCGATCTGGGCGATGGTCTTGAAGTTCATGTTCAAGTCCTGCCATTCGACGAAATTCGGCACCGCGGCGCGGAAGAATGCGTCGGTCGTGGCATAGCCCTTGCCGTCCATCCACGTCGCCAGGCCGGAGTTCATGTCCTCGACGATCTTGAAGCCGTGGGTCATCGCGGCGGTGCAGACCTGAACGTTGCCGGCGCCCATGGTCATGAACTCCGCCGCCTCGCGCCAGGTCGAGATGCCGCCGATGCCCGAGATCGGCAGGCCGTCGCAGTCGGGGTCGCGGCCGATCTGGCCGACCATGCGCAGGGCGATCGGCTTGACCGCCGGGCCGCAATAGCCGCCGTGGGTGCCCTTGCCGTCGACCGTCGGCGTCGGCGCCATGGCGTCCAGATCGATCGACATCACCGACTGGATGGTGTTGATCAGCGACACCGCGTCGGCGCCACCGGCCTTGGCGGCACGCGCCGGGCCCAGAACGTCGGTGATGTTCGGCGTCAGCTTGACGATCACCGGCATGCGGGTGTTCTGCTTGCACCAGCGGGTGACCATCTCGACATAGTCCGGGACCTGGCCGACCGCCGAGCCCATGCCGCGTTCCGACATGCCGTGCGGGCAGCCGAAATTCAGCTCGATGCCGTCGGCCTCGGTGTCGTCGACCCGCGCCAAGATCGCCTTCCAGGCAGCCTCGGTGCACGGCACCATCAGCGACACGATCATCGCCCGGTCGGGCCAGTCCTTCTTGACCGCCTTGATCTCGCGCAGATTGACGTCGAGCGGCCGGTCGGTGATCAGCTCGATATTGTTGAATCCGGCGACCCGCGTGCCGTTGTACTGGATCGCGCCATAGCGCGACGACACGTTGACGATCGGCGGGTCCTCGCCGAGGGTCTTCCACACCACGCCGCCCCAGCCGGCCCTGAAGGCGCGTTCGACATTGTACTGCTTGTCGGTCGGCGGCGCCGACGCCAGCCAGAACGGATTGGGCGACTTGATCCCCACGAAATCGTTGGATAGGTCTGCCATGTCTTGTCCCTCCTTGGCGAGCGACGGGGTTATCCCGCCCGCAGCATGCGGTCGATGGCGATGGCGGCCCGCTTGCCGTCCTCGACGGCGCTGACCGTCAGGTCGGTACCGGCGACGCAGTCGCCGCCGGCGAATACATCGGGCAGCGAGGTCTGGCGGTCGGCGTTGACGGCAATGCGGTCGCCGGCGATCTCCAGCGGCTCGGCGCCACCGTCGGCCAGCGCCGACGGCACGAACAGCTGACCGATCGCCTTGAACACCTGGTCGGCCAGCAGGGTGAAGGTGTCGCCGGTTCCGGTCAGCCGGCCCTGGTCGTCGAGCTGGGTGTATTCGAATTCGACCTCCTTGACGTGGGACCTGCCGTTGCGCGACCAGCCGATCAGCCGTCGCGGCTGGGCGAAGTACTTGACCCTCACGCCGTTGGTCTGGGTCCATCTCTGCTCCTTCCAGGTCGCCGACATCTGTGCCGGCCCGCGGCGGTAGACCAGGGTGACGTCCTCCGCGCCCAGCAGCTTGACCTGGGTGGCGATGTCGATCGCCGTGTTGCCGCCGCCGATCACAACCACCCGGCGCCCCACCGGCAGCGTCGACGGATCGGCCTGGCGCAGCTCGGCGATGTAGTCGACGGCGTCGATCACTCCGTCCATGTCCTCGCCCTCGGCGCCCAGCGCGCGCACCGCGGTGTGGCCGAGGCCGAGGAACACCGCGTCGTGGTCGCGGCGCAGGTCGGCCAGCGTGACGTCGCGTCCGAGCGCCTGGCCGTAGCGCATCTCGATGCCGCCGAGCGACAGGATGAAGTCCAGCTCGCGCTGGGCGAACCCGCCCGGCACCTTGTACGCGGCGATGCCGTATTCGTTGAGACCGCCGCCCTTCGGCCGGGCCTCGAACACCACGGCGTCGTGGCCCAGCAGCGACAGCCGGTGGGCGCAGGCCATGCCGGCCGGGCCGGCGCCGACCGCCGCGACCGTCCGTCCGGTCGGCGCCGCGCGGCTGTAGGGCCGGGCGCCGCTTTCGAACAGCCGGTCGGTGGCAAAGCGCTGCAGCGCGCCGATTGTCACCGGCTTGTCTTCCTGGGTATTGCGCACGCAAGCCTGCTCGCACAGCTCCTCCACCGGGCAGACCCGCGAGCACGTCCCGCCCATGATGTTGGCGTCCAGGATGGTCTTCGCCGAGCCCCGCTCGTTACCGGTCTGGATCGACCTGATGAACGACGGGATGTCGATGCCGGTCGGGCAGGCCTCGACGCAGGGCGCGTCGTAACAGAAATAGCAGCGGCTCGCCTCGATCAGCGCGGTGGCGCGATCGAGCGGCGGGTGGATGTCCGCGAAATTATCGCTCAGCCGGTCGGCGCCCAGCCGTCCGGCCGCGATGTCCGGCCCATCGCCGGAACCCGTTGGTCCTGCCGTCATGCCTGGCCTGTTCCTTCCATCGGGTTCTTCGACTTTGTGCGGCCGGTCCATCACCGTCGCCGCAACCGCGGTTCGATGGTAGGCTAGCCAGAACCTGACCGATCGGTCAAAATTTTTTTGGTGGCACGGCGCATCGGCGAATCATCATGTCCGCACCCGTCGAGAAGATGACCCGGTCCGTGACCGCGACGCAAAGGCGCCGCGGCACCGCATCGCGGCCGGCCGGCGGGCGCACCCGGCGGATCAACGAGGCGCGCATCCTGGCGGCGGCCGAGGCTGTGTTCGCCGAGGCCGGCTACACCGGGGCCTCGATGCAGGCGATCGCCGAGCGGACCGGTCTGCCGAAGGCCAACCTGCACTATTATTTCGGCACCAAGGAGACGCTGTACCGGACGCTGCTGGCCGATATCCTGGATATGTGGGTCGACGCCTTCGAACACTTCGTGCCGGAGCGCGATCCCGCCGAGGCGCTGGCCGCCTATATCCGCGACAAGATGCGCTGGTCGCGCACCCGGCCGCTGGCCAGCAAAGTATTCGCCAACGAGATCGTCCACGGCGCGCGGCGGATCGAGGGGTATCTGAGCGACAAGCTGCGCCGCCGGGTCGAGGACAAGGCGGCGGTGATCGAGGGGTGGATCCGCGCCGGCCGGATGGCGCCGATCGATCCCAAGCACCTGTTCTTCATCCTGTGGGCGGCGACCCAGACCTACGCCGACTTCGACGTCCAGGTGTGCGCGGTGCTGGGCCGCGCCACCCTGACCGAGGTCGACATCGACCACGCGACCGAACAGGTCCTGGCGCTGATCCTGCGCGGTTGCGGCCTGACGCCGCCGTCCGGCGCCGGGCGGGCGGACCCGGAATGACGAACCCGACCGGGGTGCGGCGCGCGGGCGATGCCGGCCGGGAATACGCACGCTTCATGTTTTCGCGTTATGCCGAAGCCGAAAGCCGTCAAGGGAGGGTCGCGCGGCCGAGCACAAAGGGATATCAATGGCGGCGATGAGCGGACGCTCCAACTCACTCTCCGTCAGCCGCCGACTGCTGCCGTTCGCCGCGGCGGCGTTGCTGTGGTCGTGCGCCACCGGCACGCCGGGCGGCGGCGATCCGGTCGGCGAGGCGGCGGAACAACTGTTCGACGGGCCGGCGCCCGGCCCGGCGCCGTTCGATGCCGACGGATCCGACGCCTTGCTGGCGGAGGCGCGCCAGGCGGCACAGGCCGGCGATCCGGCGACGGCGGAGCGCCTGTACCGCGAATCAGCCCTGCTGTGGCCCGACCGGCTTGAGGCCTGGCAGAGCCTCGCCGAGGCGGCGCGGCGGCGCGGCGATACCGCCGAGGCCAACGCGGCGGGGTTCATGGTCGAACGGCTCAACATCTATCCCAGCGACGAGCTGTATGTGCAGCGCCAGGTCAACATCGCGCTGAAGGGCTATGTGTCGGACCAACAGGCGCTGCCCGACCGCAACCCGGCCCAGCTTGCCTACGCCCAGCGTTTGTCGGAATTCTACGACGACCTGCTGGCCGCGCGTGGGGTCTACGAGCCGTCGCGCGGGCTGTTCAACCTGGCGCCCCACGAAATTCCCACCGCGCTGATCACCGGTGGCGCGGGATACCTGTATTTCAGCACCCTGGGCGGCGGCTGACCGGGCGGCCCGGTCATCGGAAAACCAAATGCCTCGCGGCATTCCCCCACAGCCAACCATCGACGGCTCGGCCAAATTCGTCGAATCATCGTCGAATTCCGTGGAGGCTGTGGAGCGCGGGCTTGAGTGCATGAGGGGCGGGACCGCGGGTCGGTACTCCGGACCATCGAGGCTCGAGCGGAACGACGATCAACCGGCCGCCCCGGAATTCGGTGATGACCCTTATTTCGCCAGACGGGCCACGGACCCTTGCCAGCACCCGTCGAGATTTGCCATTTTGCGTTGCAAGGAATGTCACAACTTTCACACAACGGGTCCGCTGGCCCCATTGTAACTTAAAATGCTGGGTGATTCGGGTGGTCGTGCCCGTGGGTACCCGATGTAGAAAACGACGAAGCGGCAGCCCCTTGATCTTCGACCGCCCGCCAATAGACACCCCCTACAGCAACACTGGCGAGGTGGCCCGTGCCCGATAGCCGGCTCTATCTGCCCGCGGCCGTCTCGCAATCCGCCATCGGGGCCGTTGACCAATCGTTCGAAGGCTTTCACGCGAATTTCGACCGAAGGTTGATTGGCGCAACCGATGGCCGAGTCCGCGAGACCGGCGGCCATGGTCGCCGCATCGGTCTCTTTGCCGGCTTTCTGGCCCACCGGCTCGGGTGGACGGCGCGGCAGGTCGACACCTTGGAGCGCGCGGCGGCACTCCACGACGTCGGCAAGCAGGAGGTTCCGCCGCACCTTTTGGCGAAGCCCGGCGCGTTGACCGAAGCCGAGATGGCGGTCGTCCGCCGCCATACGGTGATTGGTCACCGCATGCTGTCGTGGAGCGACCACCCGGTGATGCAGCAGGCGGCGACGATCGCGCTCAGTCACCACGAGCGGTGGGACGGCACCGGCTACCCGCACCGTCTGAAGGGCAGCGCGATCCCCGTGGCGGCGCGCATCGTCGCGTTGGCCGACACCTACGACGCCCTGCGCATGGAGCGCTGCTACAAGCCCGCGATGGACCACCGCCGGACTGTGGAAATCATCCTCGACGGCGACGAGCGCACGCGGCCGGAGCACTTCGATCCACAGGTGCTGACGGCGTTCCACAGCATCCACTTTAGCTTCCGCACCGTCTACCCGACCCATCGCGACTGACGTCGGGACCGGCCATGGGCGGCTAGCCCGCGCTTCTCACACCGGCCACGGTCGGCGGTCGCGACAGCGCCGCGCAGACCGTGGCCAGTGTGAGAAGTGCGGGCTAGCCAACGGTCGTCGCACGATGCAGTATCGCCGCCCGCCGCGCCCCGT
>JAZFQW010000539.1:0-3376 GCA_036445335.1 Alphaproteobacteria bacterium
GTTCAGCCTGCTGGACGACGAGTGGCCGAGCGTGCGGGCCGGGCTGGAGACACGCCTGGCGGCATTCGCCGCGGCCTGACCGACGGCCAGTCCGCATTTCTCACACTGGGCGCGACCCGGAGGGCGGCGCTGTCGCGCCGACCGTGGCCAGCATGAGAGATGCGGGTTAGGCTGGCGGGCAGAGAGGCCCCAGCAATCGACGAGGAGTCACCGACATGACCGGGACCATCGAGGCGCGGTTGATCGAACACGACATCGAGCTGCCGGAGGCGGCGGCGCCGGCGGCCAATTACGTGCCGGCGGTGCGGTCGGGCAACATGCTCTACGTCTCCGGCCAGCTGCCGATGTGGGACGGCGGCCTGCGCCATTGCGGCAGGCTGGGCGCCGGCGTCCCGCTGGACGAGGGGCAGGCCTGCGCGCGGCTGTGCGCGCTCAACATCGTCGCCCAGGCGAAGGCGGCGCTGGGCGATCTCGACCGCGTGGCGCGGGTCGTCAAGCTGGTCGGCTTCGTCAATTCCACGCCCGACTTCACCGACCAGCCGAAGGTGATCAACGGCGCGTCCGACCTGATGGTCGAGGTGTTCGGCGACAGGGGCAAGCACGCTCGGGCGGCCGTCGGCGTCGCCGCCCTGCCCTTCGGCGTCGCCGTCGAGGTCGATGCAATCCTTGAGGTCGCCGACTGACCGCCGCGCCGGGGTCGGCCACTTCGACGATCAGCAGCGCGGAAGGACACTTGCGATGGCGGAACATCCGGACTATGGCGATCCAATGGTGCGGCCGCGTTATATGGGCCTGCCGACCTTCATGCGGGCGCCCTACGGCGAGGACCTGGCGGCGGTGGACATCGGCCTGGTCGGCATTCCGTTCGACGGCGGCGTGACCAACCGCCCCGGGGCGCGCCACGGCCCGCGCGAAATGCGTAACCAGTCCAGCCTGATGCGCCGGATCAACCAGGCGACCGGCGTCGACCCGTATGCGTTGTGCCGGATCGCCGACATCGGCGACGCCTGGGCGGAGCGGCCGTACGAGCTGGAGGGCGCGCTGGAGGAGATCGCCGGATTCTTCCGGCGCGTGCGGGCCGCCGGGGTCGCCCCGGTGGCCGCTGGCGGCGACCATTCGGTGACCCTGGCGGTGCTGCGCGGCGTCGCCCGCGACGGCCCGGTCGGCATGGTCCATCTCGATGCCCATTGCGACACCGGCGACGACTATATGGGGTCGCGCTTCCATCACGGCGCGCCGTTCCGCCGCGCCGTCGACGAGGGCCTGCTGGACCCAAGGCGGACCATCCAGATCGGTATCCGTGGCACCCTGAACGACCGCGACCTGTGGCGGTTCAGCTACGAGTCGGGCATGCGCGTGGTCTCTATTGAGGAGCTCTACGACAAGGGGCCATACGCGATCGCCGAGGAGGCGCGGCGGGTCGCCGGCGACGGGCCGACCTATGTCAGCTTCGACATCGACGCGCTGGACCCGGCCTACGCGCCCGGCACCGGCACACCGGAGTGCGGCGGCATGAGCGTGCTGGAGGCGCAGATGATGGTGCGCCGGCTGCAGGGGCTGGACCTGGTCGGCGGCGACGTCGTCGAGGTCTCGCCGCCGTTCGATCCCAGCGGCACCACCGCGCTGGCCGGCGCCACCATGATGTACGAGATCCTCTGCGTCGTCGCCCACGCGGTCGCGGCGCGGCGGACCGCGGCGTGACCGCGCGAAGACCGACAGGGAGATGGCCGAATGGCATGGCAGCGCTATGGTCGAGGCCTTCGACGCCGCGTGCGGACCGTCCCGACGCTACCCCGCGGGCGGCGCGGTACTGGGTCGAGCGCAGCGGCGACGACCGCTCGCTGGCGATCACCGAGGACGGCTACGCCGGCCTGATGGATGCGCTGGCGATCGGCCGCGCGGACCTCGACCGGGCCGGCGGTGAGTAGCTATTCTGGACGCGCGACTCCCGCGGCAATGCCGGCTTGCCAGCGGGCGCGGCGCGCAGCAGACTCGACCCGACGCCCGCCAACCGCACGAGCCGCCGATGCCCGACGACAGCCGCGACCTGATCCTGAAGGCGGTCGCCGACATCCGCATGGTCGACGCGGCGGTGTGGGACGCCTGCGCCGGGCCCGACAACCCGTTCGTCAGCCACGCCTTCCTGTCGGCGCTGGAGGAATCCGGCTCGGCGGCGGCGGACACCGGCTGGCTGCCGCAGCACGTGGTGCTGGAGAGCGAGGACGGCGTCGTGCTGGGCTGCGTGCCGATGTACCTGAAGACCCATTCGTACGGCGAGTACGTCTTCGACCATGGCTGGGCGCACGCCTACGAGAACGCCGGCGGCCGTTATTACCCGAAGCTGCAGGTCTCGGTGCCGTTCACCCCGGTCACCGGCCCGCGCCTGCTGGTGCCGCCCGGGCCGTCGGCCGGCGCCGTCGCCGACGCGCTGATCGCCGGGATGGAGCAGGTGGCGGCGCGGCACAAGGTGTCGGGCGTGCATGTCACCTTTCCGACCGAGGCGGAATGGCGCCGCTTCGGCGGCGCCGGCTGGCTGCGGCGCACCGGCCAGCAGTACCATTGGGAGAACGACGGCTTTCGCTGCTTCGACGACTTCCTGGGCGCGCTGAACGCGCGCAAGCGCAAGGCGATACGCAAGGAGCGGCGGGAGGT
This sequence comes from Alphaproteobacteria bacterium, assembly GCA_036445335.1. Classification (GTDB taxonomy): domain Bacteria; phylum Pseudomonadota; class Alphaproteobacteria; order DSM-16000; family Inquilinaceae; genus JAZFQW01. Next base: position 2,653 of record JAZFQW010000539.1, read on the forward strand.
GCGCGAGGCCGGCGTCGAGATTGAAATGGTCACCGGCGACGCCCTGACCGAGGACCATTGGGACGCGTTCTTCCGCTTCTACCGCGCCACCGGCGACCGCAAATGGGGCACCCCTTACCTGACCCGCTCGTTCTTCTCGCTGTTGGGCGAGCGCATGGCCGACCGAGTGGTGTTGGTGATGGCCTCGGCGGGCGGCCGGCGGATCGCCGGCGCGCTCAACCTGATCGGCGGCGACACCCTGTACGGCCGCAACTGGGGCTGCGTCGCCCACGTCAAACACCTGCATTTCGAGGCGTGCTACTACCAGGCGATCGAATTCGCCATCGCCAACGGGCTCGCCCGCGTCGAGGCCGGTGCCCAGGGCCAGCACAAGATTCAGCGCGGCTACCTGCCGGTGCACACCTACAGCGCGCACTATGTCCGCGACCCGGGCTTCCGCCAGGCGATCACCGACTTCCTGCGGCGCGAGGGCGAGATGGTCGACTGGGAGATCGACGCACTGGGCGCGGCCTCGCCGTTCCGCAAGTGCGATGGGTAGCCCGCAATTCTCATACTGGCCGCGGCCTGCGTCGCGTCCGGGCGGTCCGAGCCGCCAGGAGAAGGTCGAAGAGCGTAGCAACGCTACGGTCGAGGCCTTCGACGAAGCGGGCGGGCCGCCCGGGCGCGACCCTTCGGGCGGCGCTGTCCCCCCGACAGGGTGCGTCACGCCGCTTGCCCGATGCGA
>JAZFQW010000540.1:0-9177 GCA_036445335.1 Alphaproteobacteria bacterium
ACGAGCGGGCCGGCGACGACGGCGAGAGCTACACCATCAGCGAGCTCGCCGCGTCGTTCGAGCTGACGCCGCGGACCATCCGGTTCTACGAGGACGAGGGCCTGCTGGCGCCCGGCCGCGACGGCACGACCCGGGTCTACCGGCGCCGCGACCGGGCCCGGCTGGCGCTGATCTGCCGCGGCAAGCGGCTCGGCTTCTCGCTGGCCGAGATCAAGGAATTCCTCGACCTCTACGACGGCGACCGGCGCCAGGTCGAGCAGATCCGGTTCGCCGCGGCGCGCGCGCGCAGCCGCATCGAGGCGCTGGAGGTCCAGCTGGACGACGTCACCCAGACACTCCACGAGCTGCGCCGGATCGAGGGGGAGATGATCGCGTTTCTGGGTCGGCAGGGGGCCGACGTCCACACCTAGCCCGTCCGTACCGGCCGCGGCCGTTCGGCCCGGCACCCACCCGTCAACCGTCATCGCGGCCGTCCCGGCCCGGCAATCGAGGAGCGCCACCCATGAACAAGAACGTCGTCATCGCCGGCTACGTTCGCTCGCCGTTCCACTTCGCCAGGAAGGGCGACTTGACGAGAGTCCGCCCCGACGACTTGGCCGCCCAGGTGGTCGTCGGGCTGATCGAACGGACCGGCGTCAAGGTCGACGACATCGAGGACCTGCTGGTCGGCAACGCGTTCCCCGAGGGCGAGCAGGGCTTCAACGTGGCGCGGCTGATCGGCATGATCGCCGGCCTGCCGCAGTCGGTCGCCGGGGTCACCATCAACCGGTTCTGCGGCTCGTCGATGCAGGCGATCCACTCGGCCGCCGGGGCGATCCAGATGGACGCCGGCGACGCCTTCATCTGCGCCGGCGTGGAGAGCATGACCCGGGTGCCGATGACCGGCTTCAACCCGATGCCCAACCCGGCGCTGCACGAGGCGCAGCCGGGCGCCTACATCTCGATGGGGGAGACCGCGGAGAACCTGGCGCGCAAGTACCAGATCACCCGCGAGCAGCAGCAGCAGATGGCGGTCGACAGCCACGCCAAGGCGGCCGCCGCCCAGGCCGCCGGCAGGTTCGCCGACGAGATCGTGCCGATCAGGGCGAACGGCGCGGTGGTCGAGGCCGACGGCACGATCCGCCCCGACACCAGCCAGCAGGCGCTGTCGGAGCTGAAGCCGGCGTTCGACGCCGAGGGCACGGTGACCGCCGGCACCGCGTCGCCGCTGACCGACGGCGCGTCGGCGACCCTGGTCACCACCGAGGACTATGCCAAGGCCAACGGCCTGACGGTGCTGGCGCGGATCAAGGCTGTCGCGGTCGCCGGCTGCGACCCGACGATCATGGGCATCGGCCCGGTCGGCGCGACCAGGAAGGCGCTGGCGCGTGCAGGGCTGGAGCTCAAGCATATCGGCGTCATCGAGTCGAACGAGGCGTTCGCCGCCCAGGCGCTGGCGGTGGCGACCGAGCTGGGCATGGACCTGCACAAGGTCAACCTGGACGGCGGCGCACTGGCGCTCGGCCATCCGCTGGGCGCGACGGGCGCGCGGATCACCGGCAAGGCGGCCAGCCTGCTCAAACGCGAGAGCGAGGAGTTTGCCCTGGCGACGCAGTGCATCGGCGGCGGCCAGGGCATCGCCACGATCCTGGAAGCGGTCTGAGCGAGGGGGCGAGGACCATGGAGATCAAGAAGGCCGCCGTCATCGGCGCCGGCGTGATGGGCAGCGGCATCGCCGCCCACATCGCCAACGCCGGCATCCCCGTCACCCTGCTCGACATCGTGCCGGAGGGGGCGACCGAGCGCAGCGCGATCGCCGCGGGCGCGATCCAGCGCATGCTGACAGCCGAGCCGGCGCCGTTCATGTCCAAGCGCGCGGCGAAGCTGGTCACGCCGGGCAACATCGAGGACCATCTGGAGACCCTGGCCGACGCCGACTGGATCGTCGAGGCGGTGCTGGAGGACCCCACGGTCAAGCAGGACCTCTACGCGCGGCTGGAGACGGTCAGGAAGGCCGGCGCCGTGGTGTCGTCGAACACCTCGACCATCCCGTTGAAGATCCTGACCCGGGGCCGGTCGAAGGACTTCAAGGCCGGCTTCATGGTCACCCACTTCTTCAACCCGCCGCGCTATATGCGGCTGTTGGAGATCGTCGCCGGGCCCGACACCGACGCCAAGGCGGTCGCGGCGATGCGCCGGTTCGCCGACGTGCGGCTGGGCAAGGGCGTGGTCTACTGCAAGGACACGCCAGGCTTCATCGCCAACCGCATCGGTAATTTCTGGATGACCGTCGGGGTCGCCGCCGCGTTCGACCTGGGCCTGACGGTCGAAGAGGCCGACGCGGTGGTCGGGCGGCCGATGGGGGTGCCCAAGACCGGCATCTTCGGGCTGATCGACCTGGTCGGGCTCGACCTGATGCCGCACGTCGCCAAGAGCATGCTGGCGACCCTGCCCCAGGGCGACGCCTACCACGGGGTCCATCGCAGCGAGCCGCTGATCGAGCGGATGATCGCCGACGGCCATACCGGCCGCAAGGGCAAGGGCGGGTTCTACCGCCTCAACCAAGTCGATGGTGAGCGCGTCAAGGAATCGATCGACCTCAAGACCGGCGCCTACTCAAGGTCGGACAAGCCCAGGCTGGACAGCGTGGAGGCGGCGCGCGACGGCGGGCTGCGCGCGCTGGTCGAGCACCCCGACAAGACCGGGCAGTACGCCTGGCGGGTGCTGGCGCAGACGCTCGCCTACGCCGCCGAACTGGTGCCCGAGATCAGCGACACCATCGTCGGCGTCGATGACGCCATGCGGCTGGGCTACAACTGGACGTTCGGCCCGTTCGAGCTGATCGACCGGCTCGGCGCCGACTGGTTCGCCGACAAGCTGCGGGCCGACGGCAAGGCTGTCCCGGCGCTGCTGGAGGCGGCGCGGGGCAAGAGCTTCTATCGGGTCGAGGACGGCCGGCTGCAATATCTGGCGACCGACGGCGGCTATGCCGACATCGTCCGGCCCGACGGCGTGCTGCTGCTGGCCGACGTCAAGCGGCGGTCCGAGCCGCTGTTGAAGAATGGCTCGGCGGCGCTGTGGGACATCGGCGACGGCGTCACCTGCTTCGAGTTCACCTCGAAGATGAACTCGTTGGACGACCAGACCATGGCGCTGCTGGGCAAGGCGCTGGCGACGACCGGCCAGGGCTACAAGGCCATGGTGATCCACAACGAGGGCGGCAACTTCTCCGTCGGCGCCAATCTGGGGCTGGCGCTGTTCGCCGTGAACATCGCGCTGTGGCCGCAGATCGAGGCGCTGGTGAAGGGCGGCCAGGACGCCTACAAGGCGCTGAAATACGCGCCGATCCCGGTGGTCGCGGCGCCGTCGGGGATGGCGCTGGGCGGCGGCTGTGAGATCCTGCTGCACGCCGACGCGGTGCAGGCCCACGCCGAGACCTACACCGGACTGGTCGAGGTCGGCGTCGGACTGGTGCCGGGCTGGGGCGGCTGCAAGGAGATGCTGCTGCGGGCGATCGCCAACAAGCGCCGCCCGGGCGGTCCGATGCCGCCGATCAGCCAGGTGTTCGAGACCATCGGCACCGCCAAGGTGGCGAAGTCGGCGGCGCAGGCGCAGGAGCTGCTGTACCTGCGCGCCACCGACGGCATCACCATGAACCGCGACCGGCTGCTCGCCGACGCCAAGGCGCGCGCCCTGGCGATGGCCGACGGCTACACGCCGCCGGCGCCGCCCGACGAGATCCGTCTGCCGGGGCCGACCGCCCGGGTCGCGCTCGACATGGCGGTCGACGGCCTGGTGCTGGCCGGCAAGGCGACGCCGCACGACAAGGTGGTGTCGGGCGCGCTCGCCCGCGTGCTGTCGGGCGGCGACACCGACATCACCGACGTGCTGGGCGAGGACGACCTGCTGCGGCTGGAGCGCGAAGAATTCATGGCACTGATCCGGCACCCGGGCTCGATCGCCCGGGTCGAGCACATGCTCGACACCGGCAAGCCGTTGCGCAACTGACCGTTCGATTCGGATTTATCGACATGAGCCCCCTCACCCTCCCGCTAGGGGAGACGGAAACAAAGGGCGACCGCTTCTACCCCTCTCCCCTCGCGGGAGAGGGAGGGGCCCGCCGCTAAGCGGTGGGAGGGTGAGGGGGCTGTTGGTTGCACCGAAGTCAACATGACTTGAGGAGCCTGTTCCATGCCCAGCTACAAGGCGCCGCTCGAGGACATACGGTTCGTCCTGCACGACCTGCTGGATGTCGGCCGGCTGGCCGAGCTGCCCGGCTACGAGGACGCCACCCCGGACCTGATCGACGCGGTCCTGGAGGAGGGCGCGAAGGTCGCCGAGAACGAGCTGCTCCCGTTGAACCAGTCCGGCGACGAGGAGGGCTGCACCTTCGAGAACGGCGTGGTCCGCACGCCCAAGGGCTTCAAGCAGGCCTACGATACCTTCGCCGCGGGCGGCTGGATGGGCCTGTCGTGCGACCCCGAGTACGGCGGCCAGGGTCTGCCCAAGGTCGTGAACTTCGTGCTGGAGGAGCTGTTGTGCTCGGCCAACCTGTCGTTCGCCATGTATCCCGGCCTGTCCAACGGCGCCTACAACGCGATCGAGGCCTATGGCAGCGACGAGCTGAAGCGGACCTATCTGCCGAAGCTGGTGGAGGGCACCTGGTCGGGGACGATGTGCCTGACCGAGCCCCATTGCGGCACCGACCTGGGGCTGATCCGCACCAAGGCGGAGCCCGTGGGCGACGGCGCCTACCGGATCACCGGCACCAAGATCTTCATCTCCGCCGGCGAGCACGACCTGACCCAGAACATCGTCCACCTGGTGCTGGCCAAGCTGCCCGACGCGCCACCCGGCGTCCGCGGCATCAGCCTGTTCCTGGTGCCCAAGTTCGTGCCCAAGGAAGAAAACGGCGCGCTGGTGCCGGGCATGCGCAACGGCGTCGTGTGCGGCTCGATCGAGCACAAGATGGGCATCAAGGCGTCGTCGACCTGCGTGATGAACTTCGACCAGGCGACCGGTTGGCTGATCGGCGAGCGGCACAAAGGCATGCGGGCGATGTTCGTGATGATGAACGCCGCCCGCCTGGCCGTCGCCATCCAGGGGCTCGGCCTGTCCGAGGTCAGCTACCAGAACGCCCGCGACTACGCCAAGGACCGGCTGCAGGGGCGCGCGCTCAACGGCGCGGAGTTCCCCGACAAGCCGGCCGATCCGATCATCGTCCACCCGGACGTGCGCAAGAACTTGCTGACCATGAAGGCGTTTAACGAAGGGGCGCGGGCGCTGGCCTACTGGGTCGGGCTGGAGATCGACAGGCTGTCCAAGCACCCCGACGCCGAGGCGCGGCAGGAGGCCGACGATCTGGTGGCGCTGCTGACGCCGGTGGTCAAGGCCATCTTCACCGACCTGGGCACCGAGTCGGCGAATCTGGGCATGCAGGTGCTGGGCGGGCACGGCTACATCCGCGAATGGGGGATGGAGCAGTATGTCCGCGACGCCCGCATCGCGCAGATCTACGAGGGCGCCAACGGCATCCAGGCGCTCGACCTGGTCGGCCGCAAGCTGCCGCAGAACACCGGCCGGCTGCTGCGGCGCTTCTTCCACCCGGTCGATCGGTTCCTCAAGGACAACGCCGAGGACGAGGCGATGCTGGAATTCGTCATGCCACTCGCCAAGGCGTTCGGCAAGCTGCAGCAGGCGACCGCGGTGATCGCCCAGAAGGGCATGAGGGATCCCGACGAGGCGGCCGCGGCGTCGACAGACTATCTGCGGCTGTTCGGCCTGGTCGCGCTGGGCTACATGTGGGCGCGGATGGTCAAGGTGGCGCGCGCCAAGGCGGCGGACGGCGCCAACGGCAACGCCGCGTTCTACGACAACAAGGTGAAGACCGCGCGGTTCTTCTTCCAGCGCCTGCTGCCCGAGAGCGGCAGCCGGTTCATCACCATCATGTCGGGCGCCGCGGTGCTGATGGACGTCGACGCCGACGCATTCTGACGAGCACGATCACGACGAAGGCACGAGGATCCTATTCGCTGCGAACATACTGAGACAAATGCGCAAATGGCGCCAACTCCCGCACATCCCACGGCTTCGCCGGTTGCACAAGGGGCTTGAGCGGTCGGTGCCCTTCTCCCGATTACAGCCGAACCGGACCGCCAACTCCGGCCGCCTCGCTTCTGTCGGCCGCGCGCCCCGGATTAACGGCGTACCGCCAGCACGACGATCCGGTGGCCGGCGCATGGCGCCGGGCCGCCGGCTTTACCCAATAGAAACCATCGCGATGCACGATGCGGGGCCGGCCTCGCCCGCCGTCGGCGGCTGGGCGGCGGCGGCGTCATTGGGAGCCGATCGATGGAGCCACCGTCTCGTCCTGCCGCCGGGCGCGCGCACCCGCTGGACCGCCGTCAACGCTGGACGTTCTGCGGCACGTTCCTGATTAGCTTCGCCCTGCTGGCCTTCGAGATCCTGACGGTGCGCACGATCAACTTCACGGTCGGCCCTAGCTACATATACGGCGCGATCGCGTTTGCCATGCTGGGGCTGAGCGCCGCGGGGTCGTTCCTCACCCTGGTCAATCCGCGATCGGTGCCGGTCGCGCGCGAGCGCATCCTGTTCTGGCTGTGCATCGGGATCGCCGCCCTTCTGGTCGGCTCTCATTTCATGGCGGCGGACACCAAGGCCGAGCTGAACGCCATCCTGGAGGGGGCCGGGCGCGCCGACGGCCTCGACGGCGTGGTGCGGGCGCTGCTGGCCAATGGCCTGCCGTCGGCGATGGAGATCGGCCTGGTCTTATGCCTTCCCTATTTTCTCTTCGGGGCGCTGCTGGCCTACCTGTTCGCGACCACCGAGGGCAGGATCTACGGCCGGCTCTACGCCGCCGATCTGGTTGGCGCCGCGTTCGGCAGCGTCGGCGCCATCGTGCTGATGGAGCTGACCGGCTATGCCCTGTCGGTCACCGCGCCGGCGATCGTGGCGCTGGCCGCCGCCGCGGCCTTCGCAGTGCCGCTGAGCCGGCGGCTGGCCATCGGGGGCGGGGTCGCGGCCGGGCTGTTGTGCATGCTTCCGGGCATGGCCTGGTACGCCGGCGCGATCGAGCCGCCGTCCGATCCGAACTACCTGATCCGCGACTACCACCATCGCATGGACGCGCAAGAGGTGTGGCGCGGCTGGAACAGCTTCACCCGGATCGGCGCGGTGGAGACGCACGATACGCCGGATCGGCCCTACGCCATCATGTCCCTGGCCAACGGCGACGGGTTGGCGACGCTGTGGCGCTATCCCCCCAACAAGGAGCGTCCGTGGCGCCATCTCGCGGCGCAGCCGGCGCTGTTGCTGGACCCGCCCGAGGACGCCCTGGTGCTGCTCGCCGGCGCCGGCGCGGACCTGATGACCATCTACGAGTCCGCGCCTGGGCGGACCCGGGTGACCGGCGTGGAGTTGAATCCGCTGGTGCGCGACGGCGCCCTGACCCTGACCGACTATGGACTTGCCGAGCTGCTCGCCAACGACGGCATCGATCTGCGGATCGCCGAGGGCCGAAGCTATCTGGAACGCGACGACGGGCTCTACGACGTCGTCCTGGTGTCCTTCAGTGGCGCCACGGCCGCGTATTATGCCGGCTCTCTGGGCGGAACGACGCAGTTCCTGTTCACCTACGAAGGACTGGCGGCGATGCTCGATCGCCTCAAGCCCGGCGGCTATGCGGTCATCCTCCAGGTCAACAAGGTCAACACGCTCGCCGCCCTGCGCCGCTATCTGGACGAGCGCGGGATCGACGATCCGGCGCGCACGTCGGTCGTTCTCTACCGGCCCGGAATCATCGAGAACGCCTGGGACGGAACCTGGGACGACAATCCATTGTTGATCAAGCCCGACGGCTGGACCGACGAGGAGGTGGCGCGCCTCACCGCCAACGCCCAGAGCGAGGTGTGGCAGGTCGCCTACGCCCCCGGATGGCCGGTGCATCCCGAATACGGCGTCTATTCGCGGATCCTCCACGCCCCGGACGTCGAGGCGGAGCTGGCCTCGCTGCGGTCGGAAACCGGCCTGCGCTTCGACATCGTGACCGACGACCGGCCGTTCTATCTCGATCTGTTCGTCAACGCGTTGTACCTGGACTCCGACTTCTGGTTCGGCCTGTTCCGCGGCAAGGACCTGGAGAGGCACGAAATCCATCAGGTGTTCCGTGTCGGATTCTTCCTGTTCATCGCCGCCATGGCGTTGACCCTGATCATCGCGCCGCTGTTCTTCAGCAGGGGGCCGGCCCCGACCCGGCGAAACCTTTCACACATGGCGTATTTCTTCTGTATCGGCACCGGCTTCATGTTCCTGGAGATCGGGATCATGCAGAAGGCCAGCCTGCTGTTCGGCAATCCCGGCCTGACCATCGCGATCGTGCTGGCCAGCATCATCCTGCTGTCCGGCATCGGCAGCCTGATCAGCGACTGGAGCTTTCGCGGCCTGCTGTCGTTCCGCAGCGCCGCCGTCGCGGTGTTCGCCTACGCCCTGTGCCTCTATCTCGGACTGGACACGGTGCTGCATGGGATGCTCGGCTGGCCGCTGGTCGCCAAGGCGCTGGCGCTGACGGCCATCGTCGCCCCGGGGGCGCTGCTGATGGGACACCTGTTCCCGCAGGGGCTGGCGCTGGCGGGGCGCGACGACGCGGCGCTGGTGCCGTGGGCCTGGGGCATCAACGGCGCGATGAGCACGATCAGCGCCGGCCTCGCCCCGCTGGTCGCCCAGGCCTGGGGGTTCAGGGTGGTGATCCTGATAGCGGCGGCGATCTATGCGATCATCCTGGTCCTGCCGCCCTATCGTCGTGGCCGGACCGCCTCGGGCATCGCGGTGGAGAGTGTCGCCGCGGCGGCGGAGTGAGCCGCGCCCCGGCGATCGCGACCGGCATTTCGGCGCCGAGGTGTGGGTGACGCGCAACGTCGCGATGCGCGCCGGCGCCGGCGAGCGGGGCATCATCCCCGCAGCATGGGGGCGAAGTCGTTCGTCGTGCGCGGCCGCGGCAACCCCGACTCGTTCACAAGCTGCGCGCTCGGCGCCGGCCGGACCATGCCGCGGTCGAGCGCTTGGATCTGGGACTTCTCGTCCACCGACAGGACCACGGCGCGCTCCGGCGGGTTGAGATACAGGCCGACCACGTCCTCGACCTTCTCGGCAAAACGCGGGTCGTTCGACAGCTTGAAGGTC
>JAZFQW010000541.1:0-2048 GCA_036445335.1 Alphaproteobacteria bacterium
GCCGCTGGAGCCGCCGGGCGTGAGGCGGAGGTCCCAGGGATTGCGCGTGGTGCCGAACAGCAGGTTGCCGGTATAGCCGTCCAGGGTGAACTCCGGCGCGTTGGTCTTGCCGACCACGACCGCGCCGGCGGCGCGCAACCGGTCCACCGCCAGCTCGTCGCGATCGGGGACGAAGTCGGCGAACACCCGGCTGCCCCAGGTCGCGACGACGCCCTTGACCGGGATGTTGTCCGTGACCGTCAGGGGGATGCCTTCCAGCGGGCTGCGCGCTTCGCCGCGGGCCAGGCGGGCCTCGCTCTCCTCGGCCGCCGCCCGCGCGTCGGGACACAGCGCGACGATGGCGTTGATCGCCGGATTGACCGCGTCGACGCGGCGCAGGACGTGGTCCAGCAGGTCGGTCGGCGCGATCTTCCCGGCGGCCAGGCGGGCGCTCAACCGGGTGGCGCTCAGGCGCCAGGGTTCGCCGGTGTCGGTTATCACAGTCCGATCATGGTGCGCGGCAGCCACAGCGCCAGGTCAGGCAGGGCGATCAGCAGCCCGGTGAAGGCCAACATCAGCAGGGCGTAGGGCAGGGCGCCCCAGATAACGTCGGCGAAGGCGCCGCCGTCCGTGCGCACTCCCTGGACGACGAACAGGTTCATCCCGACCGGCGGGGTGATCAGGCCGAGCTCGCACATCAGCACGATGAACACGCCGAACCAGATCGGGTCGATGCCGACCTGCGTCACGATCGGGAAGGCGATGGGGATCGTCAGCACCTGCATCGACAGCACGTCCATGAACATGCCGAGCAACAAGTAGAACAGGATCAGCACCATCAGCAGGCCGGTCGCCGAGAGCCCGAGCGACGCCACCCACGCGGTCATGGTCTGCGCGACGCCGACCAGCGCCAGGGTGACGTTGAGGATGAACGCGCCGGTGATGATCAGCAGCACCATCCCGGTCGTCCGCGCGGTCTGGATGAAGCAGCGGTGGAGGAAATCGAAGGTCAGCGCCCCGGATCGCCAGGCGAAGGCCAGGGCCACGACCACGCCGATCGCCGCCGATTCGGTGGGCGTGGCGATGCCGAAATAGATGCTGCCCATGACGATGACGAAGATCAGGACCGGCGGCACCAGGTGCTGCAGCGCGACGATCCGGTCGCGCAGCGGCACCGCGCTCTCGCGCCTGTCGTCCGCCGCTCGCAGGCTCGCAAGGCCGATATAGGCCATGAACACCAGGGTCAGCAGGATTCCGGGAACGATCCCGGCCATGAACAGCTTGCCGATCGAGGTGTTGGTCAGCGAGCCGTACACCAGCAGATTGACGCTCGGCGGGATCAGGATGCCGAGCGTGCCGCCGGCGGCGAGCGATCCCAGGGACTGGCGCTTGGAGTAGTTGCGCTCGTTCAGCGCCGGCAGCGCCACCGTGCCGATGGTGGCGGCGGTCGCCACCGACGAGCCGGAGGTCGCCGCGAACAGGGCGCAGCAGCCGATATTGGTGTGCAGCAGCCCGCCCGGCAGCCGGCCCAGCCACAGCGACAGGGCGCCGTACATCTTGTCGGCGATGCCGCTGCGCAGCAGCAGCTCGCCCAGCAGGATGAACAGCGGGATGGCGGTCAGGATGTTCTCGTTCTGCACCCCCCAGACCACCGAGCCCAGCGACTCGATCAGCGGCCAGCCGAAGGCCAGAAGCCCCCCGACGGCGCCGACGACCACCATGATCACCGCGATCGGCATGCCGATCAGCAGCAGCCCGAGCAGGATCACGAAGGCGACGGCGATCTGCAGAACGTCCATGGCGCGTGGCCTCCCAGGCGGCCGTCGTCAGCGGCGGCCGATGTCCACTATTTCCACTTCGACCTCTTCCATCGCCCCCTTGGGATGGAATTCGCGGTTGAGATCGTCAGTTCGGCGCGACACCAGCAGAACGGTGGCGCGGGCCGCAAGCACCACGGCGGCCGCGGCGAACACGAGCAGGGCGGCGAACCACACGCCCTGCGGATAGATCAGCGGCGTCGTCCAGGGCGTCGGCGCCGTGCTGCGATAGCTCATGGTGTCGACGACGAC
>JAZFQW010000542.1:0-6440 GCA_036445335.1 Alphaproteobacteria bacterium
ACGCTCTATTTCGCCCCGTTGGCCGGCAACGACATCACCTTGATCGGCGGCACGTTCATCGATCTCAGCGCGCCGCTGGATGGGACCTACGCCGGAATGGCGATCTTCCAGGATCCGAACGCGCCGTTGGTGAACAGCAGCATGACGGGCGGATCCACGCAGTCGATCGACGGCATCGTCTACCTACCGAAGACGAACCTCGCCTTCTCCGGCGGGTCCGCAATGGACGTGTCGCCGACCATGCTGATCATCTACACGATCGATTTCTCGGGCAACACCTTCCTCGGCAACCTGGAGAATTCCGTCGCCGACCGGAGCCCGCTGCTGGTCTCCGCGTCGTTCGTCGAATAGGGGAGCGGCGGCGCGGTTGCTCCCCCTCTGCCCCGGCCGAAACGAAAGGACATGGACAATGAACAGACAGCCGAGTTGGTTACCTGACACCGGAGGGGCCGAGGTGGTGACCCAGCTCCCTCAAATGCCTTCGGACCTTTCCACGCTCAGCTTCGAGGCCCTGAAGGACCTCGGCGCGGTCATCCGGGTCCAGTTAGGCGCCGTATCCGTCCCTGGCCATTCGGGTGTCATCGTGACGACAACCGAAGATCTCTCGCGCAGTGGGGCGGCGCTTGCTCTGGCGGACGTCATGTCGGCTCTTCTGGGTCAACATCAGAACGCCGATGAACACACGGGGTGAATGTCCGAATCGGGTCACTTTTCCCCGTTCGACAACGGCGCCTGGCACGACTGGTTGTGAAGGTACACCGGACGGACTGAGTTCGATTCCGGACGTCGGCGCCGGAGAGCCGGGAGCCGGGGCCCGGGCCAGTGCCCGGCTTCCCGCCCGGGGACCCGCCTCCCGAAGATATCCTTGACAAGAAGGAAGACCCCCAAGGCTTGGCTCCTGATGTGGTTCTGCACCATCTGGCGCTATGCTTTCACCAACTCAACTGAACGGCTTGCCCTGATCCGATTCGGTTCCTCTCGATATCTTCGGTAAGTATTGACTTACCGTTAGTGGTCTCTTACCGTTAGGCATGACTTACGATTCTGTGCTCGCGGCGCTGTCCGATCCGACCCGCCGCGCCGTGCTGGAGAGGTTGCGCGACGGCCCGTTGTCGGTCGGCGAGATCGCCCGCGGCCTGCCGGTCAGCCGGCCTGCGGTGTCGCAGCACCTGAAGGTGCTGAAGCGGGCGGACCTGGTCGTCGAGCGGCGGCGCGGGACGCGCAACCTGTACAGCGTCGACGCCAACGGCCTGGCCGCGCTGCGCGCCTATCTGGAGGAGTACTGGGCGAACGCCCTGGCCGGTTTCAAGGCGACCGCGGAAGGACGCGGCGACGGAGGACAGCCATGAACGAGACACAAGCCGCGGACGACCCGCCGGCGATCCGCACATCCATCGACGTGCGCCGGCCGCTCGACGAGACTTTCCGCCTGTTCACCGAATCCATGGACCGCTGGTGGCCGCTGGCCAGCCATTCGGTCGGCCGGCGGGACGCGGCGAGCTGTGCCATGGAGGGCCGCGTCGGCGGGCATATCTTCGAGCGGACGCGGGGCGGCGACGTGCACGTCTGGGGCACCGTGCTGGTGTGGGAGCCGCCGCGCCGGCTGGTCTGCACCTGGCACCCCGGCCGGTCCGCCGACCAGGCGACCGAGGTCGAGATCGGCTTCACCGCGGTCGGCGACGGAGTGACGCGCATCGACCTGGAGCACCGCGGCTGGGCCGCGCTGGGCGCGCAGGCGACGACGATCCAATCCGGCTACGTCGAGGGATGGGACTTCGTACTGGGCCAGTGCTTCGGCGGGTTCGCCGGACCGCCGGCCGGTCCGCCATAACGCGACGCCGCGTCTGGAACGCCGCCGGCATACACCGCCCGAGCCGGCCGCCGGTTAACAAATCGTTAACCAAGATCCGCGACGATCGTACCCCGTGCGGCCGGCCGGTGCCGTGCGTTCCACAGACACGAGTGAACCCGATGAGCGATCTCGCCGTTTCGCCCGACCTGGTCGGGCAGATCATCGCCAGGGGATCGATCGACGCCCAGGACGTGCTGGCGCTGCGCCGCGACGCGTTCCGCGACGGCGTGGTCGACCGCGCCGAGGCCGAGACGGTGTTCCGGCTGGACGCGGCCTGCGCGACCAAGGATGCGACTTGGAAGGAATTCTACGTCGATGCGCTGACCGACTATCTGGTCTGGAAGGCCGAGCCGAAGAAATACGTCAGCGAGGACAACGCCGCGTTTCTGATCGACCGCATCGCCAGCGACGGTCGGGTCGACGGCATCACCGAGCTGGAGCTGCTGATCAACGTCGTCCGCTGGGCCGAATCGTGTCCCGAGCGGCTGATCATGTTCGCCCTGGAGGCGGTGCGCGACAGCGTGCTGAACCCCGACACGGCGCTCTACGGGGCCGACCGGCGGCCCGGGGTGATCGGCCCGGCCGACGTGGAGATCATCCGCACCGTGATCTATGCCGGCGCCAGCGGCGGCGGTTTCACCATATCCCGCCGCGAAGCCGACCTGCTGTTCGAGCTCAACAACGCGACGGTCGCGGCGGACAACGCCGAAGGCTGGCGCGACCTGTTCGTCAAAGCGGTCGCCAACCACCTGATGTTCCCGCGCGGCGCGCCGGTCGTCCCCGGGGCCGATGAGGTCCGGCGCCGCGAGGCCTGGCTGGACGAACGCCGCGGCGTCGGCCGCCTGCTGCTGGACGTCGGCCGCACCCTGGGCGGCTTCCGCTACGGCCAGGCGTGGCGCGACGCCGACATGCTCGGCTCCCGGCAGAAAGAGGCGAAGGCGGCGCGCGAGACCGCCCGCGCGCACGAGGCGGCCGCGCGCGAGAGCGTCGACGGCGCCGAGGCGGCGTGGCTGATCGGCAAGATCGACGCCGACGGCGTGCTGCACGACAACGAACGCTCTCTGCTCGCCTTCATCCACCAGAACGCGCCGCTGATCCACCCGTCATTGGACCCGCTGCTGGCCAGAGCCGGGGTTTAGCGGCCACCGGAAGGTACGCCGCACCGGCCGCCAAGCCACCTCGCGCTCGCGTTTTCCCAGCGACCGGCTGTCGCTGGCCTGTATCCTGCGCCGACCGGCCGGCCCGTTCTGCCAAGCGCCGGTGCCAGCAAGCCAGGAGGAGAGCGCCGATGAGCGCCGAGGAACGACTTACCGAACTGGGGATCACCCTGCCGGCGGTGCCGAAGCCGGTGGCCAACTATGTGTCCTACGTCAGGACCGGGTCGCTGGTGTTCCTGTCCGGGCAGGGGCCGATCGGGCCCGACGGCGTGCTGAAGTCCGGCAAGGTCGGGGCCGATGTCGGCGCCGACGAGGCGGCCGCCCACGCCCGGCTGGTCGGCCTCGGGCTGCTGGCGGCGATGCGCGAGGCGGCCGGCGGGCTCGACAACGTGGCGCGGGTGGTCAAGCTGCTGGGCATGGTCAACGCGGTGCCGGACTTCACCGACCATCCGACGGTGATCAACGGCTGCTCCGACCTGCTGGTCGAGGTGCTGGGCAGCAGCGGCCGCCACGCCCGCTCGGCCGTCGGCATGGGCTCGCTGCCCGGCAACATCACCGTCGAGATCGAGGCGGTGATCGAGGTGGCGTAGCGCGGGCGGTCAGGCGGTCGGCGACGACATGGTCCTCGCCGGGGTGCAGATTGCACGGGTCGAGGTCGAAGAAACCGTGCTCGATCATGTGGTCGCGCACGATGACGGGCGGATCGCCGGCGGCGAGCGCCGCCGCCAAAGTGCCTGCGTCGACACCCGCCGCCGGGTCGACATGCACCCGCAACCGGTCGAGCGGATTGGCCGTCGGGTCTGGGATGAACTCCGCCCGGATGCCGGGCCGGCCGGCCAGCCGGCCAACGCCACGGATCGAACACCGGCCTTGCCGCGGAACGACGCTCGGGCCGGACTGTCGTGGTGAAGGCGATTGCGGGGCGCCGTCAGGTGTCTATTCTCCCAGCGGCAACCGCCTGGAAGGAAGATTTCCAAGGTCATCGACATTCGGGAATATCAAACGGCGCGATGTCCGGACTCGTGCAAAAGAGCGCGCGGCGGCCGTTGCCGAAACACCGCGGGAGGAACGCTGGATGCAGGTTGACGAGCTGGACACGCCCTGCGTGCTGATCGATCTCGATCGGATGGAGCGTAACCTGACGCGCTTCCAGGCCTATTGCGACGCCGAGGGGCTGCGCAATCGGCCGCACGTCAAGACCCACAAGATCCCCGAATTCGCCCGCCTGCAGGTCGAGCTGGGCGCCCGGGGCATCACCTGCCAGAAGCTCGGCGAGGCGGAGGTCATGGCCGATGCCGGGATCGACGACATCTTTCTGCCGTACAACCTGGTCGGCGACCGGAAACTGCGCCATGCCGTCGCGTTGGCGCGGCGGGTGACGCTGTCACTGAGCTGCGACAGCGCGGTGGTGGCCGAAGGCCTGTCGGCGGCGTTTACCGACGCCGGCGAGACGGTCGCCCTGCTGGTCGAATGCGACACCGGCGCCGCCCGCTGTGGCGTCCAGAGCCCGAAGGCGGCGGCGGAGCTGGCGCGCGTCATCGACCGCCTGCCGGGGGTCGCCTTCGCCGGGCTGATGACCTATCCGCCGCCCGGCCACCAACCGCAGGTGCAGGCGTTCCTGGCCGACGCGATCGCCGAGTGCGCCGCCGCCGGTCTGGCGGTGGACGTCGTCAGCAACGGCGGCTCGCCGGACATGTGGAGCGCGCGGGCGGTGACGGCGGCGACCGAGCACCGCGCCGGCACCTACATCTATTTCGATCGTTCGCAGGTCATGATGGGCGCGGCGACGCTGGACGACTGCGCCATGACGATCCGCGCCACCGTGGTCAGCCGGCCGACCGCCGACCGGGTGATTATCGACGCAGGTTCGAAGACCTACTCGTCCGACACGCTGGGCCTGGAGGGGTTCGGCCACGTGCTCGAGTACCCCGCCGCCCGGCTGCCCAGCATGAGCGAGGAGCACGGCCACCTGGACTTCTCCGCCGAGACCGGCCGGCCGGCGATCGGCGAGGCGCTGACCGTGATCCCCAACCACGCCTGCGTCGTCAGCAACCTGCACGACGCGGTGAACGGGGTGCGCGGCGGCGAGGTCGAGCGGACTTACCGCGTCGCCGCGCGCGGGCGGGTCGCGTGAGCGCGCTGGTCGTCAGGGGCGGCCGGGTGATCGACCCGGCGCGCGCCATCGACCAAGTCGCCGACATCGCCTTCGTCGACGGACGCGCGGCGGAGCCGGATGCGGAGCCGCCGGCCGGCACCGAGGCGGAAAGCTTCGACGCCACCGGGCTGCTGGTGGTGCCGGGGCTGATCGACCTGCACACCCACGTCTATTGGGGCGGCACCGCGCTGGGCGTCGACGCCGGCGCGCTGGCGCGACGCGGCGGCACGCTGACCTTCGTCGATGCCGGCAGCGCCGGACCGGGCAATTTCGCCGGCTTCCGCGCCCACGTGATCGCGCCGTCGCCGGTCCGCATTCTGGCCTATCTCAACATCTCGTTCGCCGGCATCTTCGCCTTCAGCAGGCGCGTCATGGTCGGCGAATGCGCCGACCTGCGCCTGCTGGACATGGTCTCGTGCCGCGAGGTCGCCGCCGCCCACCGTGACCTGATCGTCGGCATCAAGGTGCGGGTCGGCCGCGCGGCCGGCGGCGCCTCGGGCCTGGCGCCGCTCGACATGGCGATCGAGGTCGCCGAGGCGCTGGACCTCCCGGTGATGGCGCATATCGACCAGCCGCCGCCAAGCCGCCGCGCGGTGACCGAGCGGCTGCGGCCGGGCGACATCCTGACCCATTGCTTCCGCCCCTTCCCCAACGCCCCGGTCGGCCCCGGCGATGCCGTGCGCGCCGACGTCCTGGCGGCGCGGGCGCGTGGCGTGGTGTTCGACATTGGCCACGGCGCCGGCTCGTTCGGCTTCGACACCGCGCGGACGATGATCGCCGCCGGCTTCCTGCCCGACGTGATCAGCAGCGACGTCCACGCGCTCAGCATCGACGGCCCGGCGTTCGACCTGTTGGAGACGCTGTCGAAGTTCCATTGCCTGGGAGTCGACCTGCCGGCTCTGATCCGCGCGGCGACCGCCGCGCCGGCGGCGGCGCTGCGCCGGCCCGACCTGGGCACACTGGACCCGGCGGGCGTCGGCGACGCCACGCTTCTGGAACTGGTCGAGGGCGACTTCAGCTATGTCGACGTCGACGGCGCCACCCTGCCCGGCCGCACCCGCCTGGTCTGCCGCGGGCTGATCAAGGCCGGCCGGTGGCTCCAGCGTCCCGACGCCAGCGAATAGGCGAGGCGGTACAGAGTTTGCCGGCACGCTGATTACAGCGCCCGAAGCGGTCGAGATCCCGAGCGACGGCGGTGCCAGGGGTCGCGAAACAATCCGGAGCCGGTATCAGTCGAGGCCGTACACCAGCTTGACGGCGCCGCTCGGATAGGCCC
>JAZFQW010000543.1:0-4449 GCA_036445335.1 Alphaproteobacteria bacterium
ACGAGATAGCCGCGCTCAACCGGACCGAACTGTCCGAACCGCCGGCGCCTGCGGCGGCGCCCGACGGTTCGGCTCGGGTGGCGTTCTGGAACGTCGAGCGCGGGCGCTATCTCGACGAGGCGGCCGCCCTGCTGGCCGTGGTCGATGCCGACGTTTCGCTGCTGTGCGAGCTCGACCACGGCATGGCCCGGTCGTTTCAGCGCCACACCGCGCGCGATCTGGCGGCGCGGACCGGACAGGGCTATGCCTTCGCCGTGGAGTTTCTCGAGCTCGATCTCGGTGCCGAGCACGAGCGCGCCTGGCACGACGGGGAGGAAAACGATGCCGGCCTGCACGGGGCGGCGATCCTGTCGCCCCATGCGCTGGGGCGGCCGGCGCTGATCCGGCTGGAGACCGACGGCGACTGGTTCGACGGCGCGCGCGGCGAACGGCGGGTCGGCGGTCGCATCGCCCTGGCGGCGACGGTGGCGGTCGCCGGCGTCGACGTGACCTGCGTCTCCGTTCACTTGGAAAGCCATTCCGATCCGCGGCATCGGGCGCGCCAGATGGCGGTGCTGCTGGACGCGGTCGACGCCTACGCTCCGGGCGCGCCGACGGTCATCGGCGGCGACTTCAACACCCAGTCGGCGGCGCGCGACAGGGTCGACGACCGCGCCGGCCGGGTGGCGCTACTGGCCGAGGATCCGCGCCGCTACGTCGACCCGGTCCGCCACGAGCCGTTGTTCGATGCCGCCCGCGCCGCCGGTTTCAACTGGGCGGCGTGCAATGCGCCCGGCCCGACCCAGAGGACGCCCCGCTACGCCGCGCCAAGGCCGCATCCTGGCCGGCTCGACTGGTTCTTCACCCGCGGCGTCGACACCACGGACCCGGTCACAGTCGCGGCGGTCGACGGCGATGGCCGGGCGATCTCCGATCACGATCTGTTGGCGGTCACCATCCGGCCGGCGGTGTAATCTCCTCGCCTGCATCTCTCATGCGGACCGCGGCCAGTGCGAGATGCGGGCTCGGTACGGGGACAGCCGATGTGTGTGACCGAATCGTTACCGCCGCGGCAACGCGGACGGGGCAGGCGGGGCGGATGATCGTCGCCGGGGGGCGTCAAGGGTTGATGTTCGCACGCGATTGGCCGATTGTGGCGCGGCGCGCAAGGTGCCAGGCGAGGGTAAATGGCTAAGGAAGAGTTGATACAGTTCAGCGGCACCGTCGTCGAAAAGCTACCCAATGCGATGTTTCGAGTGAAGCTGGAAAACGACCACGAGATCATCGCTCACACCGCCGGCAAGATGCGGAAATTCCGAATCCGGGTCATGCCCGGGGACAAGGTCGACGTGGAGATGACGCCGTACGACCTGACCAAGGGCCGAATCACCTTCAGGCACAAATAGGGCGGCAGGCGCCGGCCGGACGCGTGCGTCCGTGCGCCCGCTCGGCGGCGTCAAACCACACCTCTCACACCGGCCACGGTCCGCGCGACTGCGCCGCGCGGACCGTGGCCGGTGTGAGAAGTATTGGTTAGAGGTCGATGCCGCGGCGCGCCATGGCGCGTTCCCAGACGCCGGCCGGGTCGTCGGCGAACACCAGCGACAGCTCCGCCGGGATGGTGAACCAGACCAGGTGCGAAAGCTCCGCTTCGAGCTGACCCGGTCCCCAGCCGGCATAGCCCATCATGAACCGGCTGTGCCGTGGCCCGTCACCCGAGGCCATGCGGCGCAGCATATCCGGCCGCACGGTCAACGCATAGGCGTCGTCAACCACGACGCTGCCCTCAGCAAGCACGTCGCTGCTGTGCAGCACGAAGCCCTGGTCGGGCTCGACGGGGCCGCCATAATGCATGCGGATCGTGCCGACAACACCGTCGTCGTCCTGCTCCAGTTCGTCGAGCAGGTCGGTCAGCGCAATGTCGACGACCGGCCGGTTGACGATCAACCCCATCGCGCCGCCCGCGTCGTGTTCGACCATGAAGACGACGGACTCGACAAAGCGCGGGTCTGCCATGCCAGGCATGGCCACCAGCAACTGTCCCGACAGGCTCTCCGCCGCCGCAGACCGCCCGGCCGGAACCACGGCGGTCAGCACCAGGGCGAGTGCCAGGGCGAGGGCCGCCATCGCGGGCCGCGGCGCCAACGACCGCGCCATCCGCGATGTCCCGGCGGCGCCGAAATCCACTCCGATAGCAGGCAATGGTCGCATGGTCGACGTCCGGCACCCTGTTCTCATGGCGGGCGGTCGCTGGTCACCTCGGGCGATGAGGCCGCTCGCTCCCCGATACAGTAGCAAGTCATGCTCCGGAGTGCACCCCGCCGCCGGCACGAGAAGTGCGGGCTAAGTGGTCGTCCGGCCGTGCGCCGTTGTCACAGCGACGCTCAGCGGCCGCCGCAGCGGTGCCGCCGCACGGATCGCCACCTCGGTCGACAGCTCGGTCAGTTTGGCGCCCTCGCTCATCAGTGCCTCGACGCTGCGCAGCGCGTGTCTGGACTGCAGGTCGACGACCTGTTCCAGCGATGTCGCGCCGACGATCGCCATGGATGCCTCGATGATCCGCTCGACCGACTCTTGCGAAAACGCCATCAGCTCGTCGCCGACCGCCCGCATGCCGTCGGCGAGGATGGTGCCGGACTCGACTATCGCCTCGACGCCGGCGGTCCCCAGGGTCGCGGCGTTTTGGTAGCCGTAGAGGATGGCGCTCGCCGACGCATCCGAGTCCGGCTCGGCGGGTTCTGCAGGGGCGGCGGTCAACGCCGCCGGTTCCTCCGCCACGTCGACCGATTCCGCCTCGGACGGGACCCACTCTTCCGCCGCCGCCTCGAAGGGGATGACCGCGGATGGCGCCGGCTGGTCCGCCGCCGTATCGAACGGGGTCGTCGTCGGCGGCTCGTCGGCCGGTTCGGACGCGTCGTCGGCCGGCTCATCCTCGATCGTCAACGCCTCCGCGGCCTGCACCGCCGGGCTTGCGGCGAACTGGACCACGGTCGCGCCCGGCTCGGCCGCTTTCGCCGCCGGGATTGCCTTGGGCTCGACGACTGCTGCGACGATATTCGGCTCGACGGCTGCGATTGAATCGTCCTGGTCGACGGCCGGCACGGCCGCGATCCTGGCCGGCGCCGCCTTGCGCGGCGCCTTTGCCTGGATGGACGTCATCTTGGCCACGGATTTGGCCTGGGTGGTCTTGCGTGTGCCGGCGCCGGCACGCGTCTTCTTCGTTGTCACTACCATAGTCTCCCGGGTTAGCCCGCACTTCTCACACTGGCCGCGCAGACCGTGGCCAGTGTGAGAGGTGTGGGCATGGCGGCCGGCGGGCGCGTCGCCGACCCGCCAGTGGGTCGGAAACACGCCCCGGCTGGTTCCGCTGCACCGCAACGCGGTCTCGTAGATGAGCGCTCTCTAACAGAATAAATGGTGCGCTGCAACATAGATCGGATTCGGGCGCATGCTGGCGCAACGCCTACCCATCAGCGCATGGATTCGAGGATCCTCAGGCCAATGCCGGTCGTCGGCAGGCTCAATGAGCCGGTTTCCTCAAACGGGACCGCGGGCAGAATACTGCCGCGCAAATAGACTCGGCCGCTGATCGTGTAATCCAGGGTCTCGCGCGTCGGCAGGTCCATGAACAGCTGCGCGATGTCGATGACCGACGTCGAGGTGTCGACATCCACCAGCGCCTCGCCCAGGCGCGGGATCGTCACCGCGGAATTGCTCACGCCCCGGGCAAAGGGCTTCTCGTTGACGTCGAGGTTGAAGCGGAATCCGTCAAGCGGCAGGGAAAAATCGTTCGGATTGCGGACCCGCAGGGTCACGCGGAATCGCTGCTCGAACACGCCCGCGTCGAGGAATTGGATATCCGCGAGGGCGACATCAGGCGGTTCGATCACCGGCCCGACCGCCGCGCACGCGGTCACCACCAGCACCAGGAAGGGAACGATCGGTCGCAGGATCGAGGGCATCTGGGGACCTCATCGGCTGCCGTCGCGCCGGTGCTCCGACGCGGGTCGGTGGCCGGCGCGCGCCATGGCGGCGGTCGGCGCCGCCGATTACCGCCGACATCACGATCTCGAATCGTGGCGATTTTCCGATCTGCCGACGATGCCGGATCCAAACGGCCGCGAGTGGTGATTACATTTGTGCCGGTGCGTCGCGTCGGCTCGAGGCGGCTAGTCCACGATGTTGAAGCCTGCCGCGGTAAAGACGCGGGTCAGATGGTCGTGGCCGATCCTGGCGTATTCCAGCGGCGGCGCCTTCGCCGGGTCCTGTTCGGCCTCCACCACCACCCAGCCCTCGTAGCCGGCGTCCGCCAGAATGCCCGCGAACCCGGCGAAATCGATGCAGCCGTCGCCCGGGACGGTGAACACCCCGTCCAGAATGGCATCGAGGAAGCTCAGATCCTCGGCCTTGGCGCGCGCCAGCACGTCGGGACGGATGTCCTTGCAGTGAACGTGATTTATCCGGCCGGCG
>JAZFQW010000544.1:0-2700 GCA_036445335.1 Alphaproteobacteria bacterium
GCACAAGACCGTGCCGCTGATGATGGCCGGCCCGCTGAACAAGGGCCGCGCGTTGGCCGCCGCGCTGGGTTATCCCCGGCACATCGTCTGCGATGCCGGCCACGCCGCGGGAACCCGGCTGCGCGACTTTGGCGGATTCGGCGACCGGAACGGCCCAAGGAACGCGCTGCTGGTCGAATGCGGCCAGCATTGGGAGCCCGCCGCCGCCGACGTCGCGATCGAGAGCACCCTGCGCTTTCTGCTGCATTTCGGGATGATCGATCGCGCCTTCGCCGCGCCGCACCTGACCACGGCGCTGCCGCCGCAGACGACGATCGAGGTGACCGACGCGGTCACCATCGGCAGCGACGGATTCGCATTCGCCGACAAATTTCTGGGCATGGAGGTGCTGGCGCGGGCCGGAACGCCGATCGGCACCGACGGCGACCGCACGGTCGTGACGCCCTACGACGACTGCGTCCTGATCATGCCCTCGCGCCGCCTGCAGAAGGGCCAGACCGCCGTCCGCCTCGGCCGCCTCGTCGACTGACCGGATGGCCGCCGACAGGCTTCCCTCGCCCGCGTCCGCGGCGCGCGCGATCCGCCGGGTGGACTATCTGGCGCTGCTGCTGGCGCTGGCCATCGGCGCCGGCGGGGGCGCGCTGTTCGCCTATTTCCGGCTGCCGCTGGCGTGGATGATCGGCGCGATGACGTTCACCAGCGCCGCGGCGCTTGCCGGCATGCGCATCGCCGTACCGATGGGCCTGCGCAACGCCATGGTGATGGTCCTGGGCATCATGCTGGGAAGCACCTTCGATCCCGACATGCTGGACCGAATCGGCGACTGGCTGCTCAGCCTGAGCGGGCTGGCGGTCTATCTGCTGGTCAGCCTTGCGCTGGGCATCCTCTATCTGCGCCGGGTCGCCGGGTACGATCCGGCGACGGCCTATTTCACGGCGGCGCCGGGCGGCTTCAACGAGATGGTCATGGTCGGTGGCGCGATGGGCGCCGACGACCGGACTGTCGCGCTCAGCCACAGCGCCCGGGTGATGCTGGTGGTGTTCACCGTGCCGTTCCTGTTCCAGATGTTCGGCGCCCTGACCGTGCCCGCGGGCGGCCCGCTGGGGCCGGCGCTTGCCGACGTCGCCGCCGTCGACTGGCTGCTGCTGGCGGCCTGTCTGGTCGGCGCGCCGCTGGCCGGGCTGGCGAGGATTCCGGCCGCCATGCTGCTGGGCCCGATGGTACTCAGCGCGGCTATCCACCTGGCCGGACTGACCGACGCCGGGCCACCGGGCGAATTGATCGCCGCCGCACAGGTCGTTGTCGGCGCCGCCATCGGCGGCCGCTTCGCCGGCATCGACCCCCGCCGCATCGGCCGCGCGATGCTGGTCGCCGCCGGCCTGACGGTCCTGCTGCTGGCGATCAATGTCGGCTTCGCCGTCCTGCTGAACGCGTTGACCGGCATCGCCATCGCCGACCTGATTCTCGCCTACTCGCCGGGCGGATTGGCCGAGATGAGCCTGGTCGCCCTGGCGTTGGGAGTCGACGCCGCATTCGTGTCGACCCACCATATTGTGCGCATCGTGCTGGTCGTCACCGTCGCACCGGGGCTGTTCCTGCTGATGCGGCGCATGGCGGCGCGGCGCGCCCGGCGGCCCGACGACGCGTAACGGTCACCGGGAGCCCGTGGCATGAATGAGAGATGCGGGTTAACCAAATCTTGACCTCGCGGCCGGATCGTACGCCTCGCTCGGCCGGGCCAACCAGGCCCGCGCCGGGCTGCACGATCAATAGTTTCAATCTCACCTTCAGGAAATTTCGATGCGCTTGACCGCGACCGCAATCGGTGCATTGCTCCGCGCGCGGGCTCGCCACCGCATCGCATAGGGGGCAAGGGGCTATGGGACCCTTAGAGATCACTGCCATCGTCATCGTCGTGCTGCTTCTGGTCCTGGTGGTCCGGGGTGTGAAGACGGTGCCGCAAGGGCGCGAATGGACCGTCGAGCGGTTCGGCCGATACGTCCAAACGCTGAAGCCGGGGCTAGGCTTCATCAACCCGATCTTCAGCCGGATCGGCACCAAGATGAACATGATGGAGACCGTCCTGGACGTGCCGAGCCAGGAGGTGATCACCAAGGACAACGCCATGGTGACCGCCGACGGCATCGTGTTCTTCCAGGTGCTGGACGCCGCCAAGGCGGCGTACGAGGTCAACCAGCTGGAGCGGGCGATCCTCAACCTGACCATGACCAACATCCGCAGCGTGATGGGGTCGATGGACCTGGACGAGCTGCTGTCCAACCGCGAGATAATCAACGCCAAGCTGTTGAATGTGGTGGACGAGGCGACCAGCACGTGGGGCGTCAAGGCGACGCGCATCGAGATCCGCGACATCACGCCGCCGCGCGACCTGGTCGAGGCCATGGGGCGGCAGATGAAGGCCGAACGCGACCGCCGCGCCACGATCCTGGAGGCGGAGGGCGACAGGCAGGCGGAGATCCTGCGCGCCGAGGGCCTGAAGCAGGCCGCCATCCTGGAGGCCGAGGGACGCCGCGAGGCGGCGTTCCGCGACGCCGAGGCGCGCGAGCGCGAGGCCGAGGCGGAGGCCAAGGCGACCGAGATGGTGTCGCGGGCGATCGCCAACGGCGACGTCCAGGCGATCAACTACTTCGTCGCGCAGAAATATGTCGACGCGCTGCAGAGCATCGCCTCCGCGCCGAA
>JAZFQW010000545.1:0-2386 GCA_036445335.1 Alphaproteobacteria bacterium
GGCAACGGCGCCTATATCCACACCCCGCCCCTGCCGAATGCGACGAACGACGGCCGCGCCATCGCCGAGGTCCTGCGCGGCCTCGATTTCGAGGTCCTGGAGGGGATCGACCTCGACCGGCGGGCGATGGAGGAGCACATCCAGCAGTTCGCCCGCCAGCTGCGCGGCGCCACGGTCGGGATGTTCTTCTATGCCGGTCACGGACTGCAGGTGCGCAACGACAACTATCTCGTGCCGATTGACGCCAAGCTGGAAGACGAGGCGGATCTGGCGTTTGAGGCGGTCACGTTGGACGTGGTGATGACGCAGATGGAGCGCGAGCCGCGGACCAGCCTGGTGTTCCTAGACGCCTGCCGCGACAACCCGTTGGCGCGCAGCCTGGCGCGCACCATGGGCGCCACCCGCTCGGCATCGGTCGGCCGCGGCCTGGCGCGTATCGAAAGCGGCCTCGGCACGCTCATCGTCTACGCCACCGAGCCGGACAACGTGGCACTGGACGGCGTCGGCATCAACAGCCCGTTCACCGCAGCGCTGCTGGAGAACATTGAGGCGCCGGGCGTCGAGGTCCGGCATATGATGGACCGGGTGCGGCTGCAGGTGCTGGACGCCACAAACAATCAGCAGCTGCCATGGGCCTCGTCGTCGCTGACCGGGCAGTTCTATTTCAAGCCGGCGGCGCCGGCGCCCGGGCCCGCCGCGGCGGACGCCGTGGCGCTCCCGCCCGTGCCGGAGGCACCGCCGCTGCGGACCGGGGCGGCGGAGATTCGGCTGTGGGACGCCACCCAGAGCATCGAAACCCCCGAACAACGCATCGCGGCACTGAACGTCTATCGGGAGACCTATCCGGACGGCCAGTTCGTGCGCATGGCCGAGCTGCAGATCGCCGCCCTGACGGCGCAACCCCAGGCGCCGGCGCGCGCCGACATCCCGGCCGAGCGGTCGGCACCCGAAAACCACACCGACGTCGCCGTCGCCCCACCGGTGACGCCGCCGCCGGCCGTCGACCAGGCCGCCGGCGAACGGGCGATGCGGCTGACCCGCGACGACTGGCGCGACGTTCAGTATGCGCTGACGCTGCTGGGCTACGACACCGGCGGCATCGACGGCCTGATCGGCCCGCGCAGCCGCCGCGCCATCACCGCCTTCCAGTCCGACCGCGGCCTGCCGCAGACGGGCTATCTCGACGGCGACCAGCTGGTCACGCTGGTCGACGCGGCGGTCGCCGCCCGACCGCTCGAGGGCAACAGCTGCGAATGGGCCTACGACGGCGAGTGCGACGACGCGCGCTTCGTCGGCAACGACACGTCGGTCTGCGCCAGCGGCACTGACGCCGCCGATTGCGCCGGCCTTCCCCTGCGCAGCACTCAGTCGACCGCACTGGGCAACAGCTGCGAGTTCGCGTTCGACGGCGACTGCGACGAACCCAGCCGGGGGACAGGACTGTGCGCCACGGGCACCGACACGGCGGATTGTTCGGTCCGCAATCCCGGTCCGAACAGCTGCCAGTTCGCCTACGACGGCGAATGCGACCACGCCGATGTCGGCACCGGGGCTTGCCCCCCCAACACCGACGCCGCCGACTGCAGCAGCCAGTCGTTCGCCGGCAACAAGTGCGAATGGGCCTACGACGGCGAGTGCGACGAGAACCGGTACTTCGGCAACGTCACCAACCTGTGCCCCGCCGGCACCGACACCGCCGACTGCAGCGGCCTGCGCCTGCGCTGACGCGCACGTCCGACATTCAGCCCCGCCGGCGTCACCGCGTGGCTGTTTCGATCCGTGGGTAGATGAAGCCGTACGCGGCGTAGGTGCCGGCGCCGTAGCGCTGGCCGGGGGTGTACCAGACCCGCACCGCCGACCAGTCGTTGTAGCGCGAGACGTCGCGGACCGGGGTGTCGAGGTGGACACGGCCGTTGTTCAGCCAGTTGGCGTGGCGCACGACGACCTCGCGGTCGTTCAGGATCTCGGTCACCACCGCGACATGGCCGAGGCTGCGTCCGCGCCGTCGCAACACCATGACGGCCCAGACCTCCGGCTGGTGGCCGCGCTGGTAGCGGCCCTCCGCCCTGCCCCACCAAGTCCAGGCGTTGCCGATTATCGCGACGCCGGACAGCTCGCGCGCATACGGCACGCACTGCAGCAGCCGCCGCCCGTCGACGATGCGCGGCAGGCCGGCGTCCGGCGTGACGGCATACGCGGCGTTGTGCAGGATCGCGTTGGCGGATGGCGCCATCGACAGGGCCAATCCGCGCGGCGGCGACTGCCCGCCCAGGCCGTCGACGACCTCCGGACCGTCGGCCCGGCCGGCGCACGCGACCACCGAGAGGCATAGCAGGAAAACCGTCGACGCACGCCAAGCGCGGCCAATCGCGTATCGGACTGTTCG
>JAZFQW010000546.1:0-8592 GCA_036445335.1 Alphaproteobacteria bacterium
GTCCGGGATTTCGGTAATGAGCCTAGCCGCAGCGGATATATATTAGTGGATGCCGGAGTCCGCTGTCATGTCTTATGCGGCGCCAGCGTTCCGGCGCGGCATGGTGACCACGTTATCGGCGCTCGACGGCGTCGGCCGGGGCTTGAGGATCGTCCTCAGTTCATCGGCCCATGCCTGTAGGGACTCGCGTTTGCCGTCGAGGTAATCGAACTGGTCGTAGATCGCATCGAGCCCTCGCGGCGCGTGATTGATCACCCGCTCCCGCACGATCGGATCGACCTTCAGCCGCGACAATTCGGTTCTCAGCGTCCGCCGTAGGTCGTGGTAGCTCCAGCCGTCGATGCCGCTCTGGTCGCGCGCATCATCCTTCGGCTTCGAGAACCCGCTGACCGGCCGCCTTCCGCCTGTGGTGCTGAACACGAATGACCCCTCTTCGAAGTCCGGTGCGCTCTCAAGGATCTGAATGGCGGTATCGGACAGCGGCAGCAGGAAATGGCGGTCGCTCTTGTTGCGATCTGGCGACAGCTTGATCCAGCGATTGTCCCAATCGATCTCGTCGCGCTGAAGGGCGCCGATCTCGTCGCGCCGGGCGCCGGTCAGCAACAGGAGCTTCATCACGTCGCCGAACGGGTAGCCCATGGCCGACCACACCGGCCACAGGGCGCGGATTTCGTCGTGTGATAGCACGCGGTCGCGCTTCACCCTGTCGGCCTCGGGTTCGAGAAATTGAAGCGGGTTGGCCACGACGCCGACGCTCTCTAGTTCCTCATCGCGGTTCCTGAGCCCCCAGTTGAAGATGCTCTTTATGGTCTCGAGCAGGAACAAGCCCGCCGCCGGTCTCTCGGTCCACATCTCGTCCAGAATGTCTCGCGCGTGGCGCTTGCGGATTTCCGCCAACGGCAGGTCGCCCCAGGTGGGCATCAGCGCGACGTTGATCAGCCGCTTGATTTCTTCGCCGCGAACGATGGTCGGGCACTTCCGGTCCATGTACTCGGTCGCGAGCCATCGAAACGTGATGTCGCCGGGGGACGCCGCCGCGCTGGCGGCAATCTTTTTCCGCGCTGGATCGATGCCGCCGCGCGCCTTGGCCAAGATGGTCTCGGCCCTCTCGCGCGCATCGGCCAGCGTCAACGCCGGAGGTTGATCGCCAACCCGGCCCAAGGTGATCCGGCCACGGTTGTTCCCCGCCTTGCCGGCGACTCGGTACATGACGACCCAACTCTTGATGCCGGCGCTGGACATCCTGACGCCGAAGCCGGGCTTGCTGGCATCCCATATTTCGATCCGACCGGATTTCGGCGCGCGCAAGTTGTCCACACCCCTGACCGTCAGGTGTTGTTTCGGCATGGATACCTCCCTGTGGGTAGCGCATGGGTTCCAATAATGCGGAACACTGTGAAACGCTGTGAATGACAATGTGACGCCAAGCCTTTCAGAATTCAAGGATTATTCGGGCAATCTGAGCGCCGATGAAACGCTGCGAACCGCCATATTTTCATGCGGACATCGAGAGGGTCCGGCGTGGCGAGCCACGGCGGGACGAAGCCCGGGCGGCCGGGCGCGGCTAGTTGAGCAGCGCGGCGGCCTGATCGGCCAGGGCCTCCAGCAGGGCGCGCTCGGGACGGCTGCGCGCCAGCACGCGCAGCCCGACCAGCAGGCCGAGCAGGGCGCGCGCGGTGTGGGCCGGTTCGACTCGGTGCGCGATCTCGCCGACCCTGCGGCCCTCTTCGACCATGTCGCGGAAGAAGGTCTCGGTTTCCGCCAGTCCGCGTGCCACCACGGCGGCGATCTCGTCGTCGTGCGGCGACTTCTGGGCCGACTGGTGCGGCCCGTGCCAGTCGCTCAAACCGGTGCTGGCCGATCTGGCCGGCCGGCGGCCCGGCCTGACGGTGCTCAACGTCGACATCGAGCAGAACGGCGCCTTCGCCGACGATTTCGCCGTTCGCGGCGTGCCGACGCTGCTGCTGTTCAAGGACGGCGCCTGTGTCGATCGCCGGACCGGCAAGGTGTCGTTCGTCGACGTCAATCGGATGGTCGCCAGGCACGGCTGATCGCCTCGGATCCTGGGCATGGAACGGGGTGGGATATTCGCTTTGGCCGGCCGATGCCGTCAGCCGATCGCGGCGAACTCGACCGGTCGCGAGAAGAAGCGCGTCGCCAGTCCGTTGCTGGCTCCCGCTGGGCCCGTGGTGAGGAACCGCACCGCCGGGCCTGTCCCGTCACGGCCGTCGAATTCCGGATGACGGCGGAGATAGTCCGCCAGACTGTCGGCGACGATGCGCGGCTGGTCGAGGACCGCGATGCCCGACGGCAGTGCGGCGGCGAACGCATCGGCGACCAGCGGGTAGTGGGTGCAGCCCAGCACCACCGAGTCGGGCCGGCCGCCGGGGCAGCGCGCCAGCAGGTCGGCGACGTGGCCGGCGATCATCGCCGCCAGGGCGTCGGGCGGGGCGTTCTCCTCGATGCGCGCCACCAGCGCCGGGCAGGGCTGCTGTACGACCCGGACCCGCGGCGCGCGCAGGCCGATCTCCAGCGGGTAGGCGCCGCTGTCGACGGTCCGGCGGGTGGCGAAGATGCCGACCACCGTCGGCGCGCCGTCGCCGTTGGCCGGCGGCGTCTTGACCCGCCATGGCACCGCCGTGATCGCCTCCACCATCGGCACCAGCACGCCCAGCACCCGCCGGTCGGGATATGCGCCGGGCAGCCATTCCTGCTGCAGCCGGCGCAGCGCCACCGCCGACGCGGTGTTGCACGCCAGCAGGACCAGCCGGCAGCCCTGGAGGAACAGCCGCTCGACGTTCGCCACGGTCAGTCGGTAGATCGTATCGGGCTCGCGCCCGCCATAGGGCGCGTTGGCATGGTCGCCCAGATAGACAAACGCCTGCCTGGGCAGCCGCCGCACCAGCGTGCGCAGCACCGTCAGCCCGCCATGGCCGGAATCGAAGACCCCGATCACGCGGAGGTCCCGCGGCGCAGCGACCGTCTCAAGAGGTTTCCCGCTTCAATCGGCTAATCGACGTCACGGTCTATTGATCGCCGGTCTTCCGGTCAAATTTCGGGCAGCGGTTTGGCCCCTCCGTGGCATCACCGTCCGGCGAGCCATTCGTCGACCAGGCGGCGGGCGATGCTGTCGCGGCGCGGCAGGCGGAAGGTCTCGTCTTCGGGCGACGCCAGCAGCCGGGCGCGGCGGTACCAGGCGGCGTCCTCCAACTCGACGCCGTCGATGCGGATGTCGGAGGTCGTCGCCCGCGCGGTGAAGCCGATCATCAGCGACTGCGGAAACGGCCAGGGCTGCGACGAGTGATAGCGGATGTCGGTCACCTCGATCGCCGATTCCTCGCGCACCTCGCGCGCCACCGTCGCCTCCAGGCTCTCGCCCGGCTCGACGAAGCCGGCCAGCACCGAGTGCATTCCGGGCGGCCAGATCGATTGCCGCCCCAGCAGGCAGCGGTCGCCGTCGTGGACCAGCACGATCACCGCCGGATCGGTGCGCGGGAAATGCATGGTGGCGCACGCATCGTTGCCGCAGCGCCTCTGGTGGCCGGCCTCCGCGCTCTGCGTGGCGTGGCCGCAGACGCCGCAGAAGCGGTGGCGCTGGTGCCACCACGTCAGGCCCCGCGCATAGGCCAGCAGGGCGCCGTCGGACCTGCCCATCAGCGGCCCGGTGGTGCGCAGGTCGACGAACGCGCCATGCGCCGCCAGCACCGGATGATCCTTGGGCTCGTCGACCGGGCTGAGATCGACCGCCATATAGGTCGTCCCGCCGGCGATCCCCAGCAGCACCGGTTCGGCCGCCAGGTCGCGCCACCAGCCGTCGGTCGCCGGCATCAGCGCCGGCCGCGGCGCCTCGCGCGGCCCGGTCACCAGGTTCTTGCTGCGCCACACCGGCACCAGCCGGGTCGCCGCCGACGCCAGCATGGCAGCGAACCAGGCCGGGTCGCGCCGCCGCTGGGCCGCCCGGTCCATGTCGGGGTGGATGTAGAAGTTCGGAATATTCATCGCCGCCGACCGTGGCATGGGCCGCCGGCGCGCACAAGATCGGCGCATCCAAGGGTCGAAGCACGAACGCGCGAATGGACGACGCTATCGGGCGCCGGCTCGATCGGGTAGGATTCCGGCGCCGGCCGGACATTCCGGAATGCAGGGACCCGACCAGGCCGGCTGACACCGAGACGGTTCGGCCATGGCGACGGCAATCACGCAGTTGACCATCGTGGAGAGTGGTTCCGCGATCGCGATCGCTTGGGACGACGGCTGCGTCGCCCGGTTCCACGCGATCTGGCTTCGCGACAACGCCCAGGATCCGGCGACCCGGGACGCGGGCAGTGGCCAGCGCAAGGTCACCGTGCTGGACCTCGACCCGAACATCGCCGTTGCGCGTGCCGGACTGACCGACGCGGGGGCGCTGCAGGTGACCTTCGCGCCGGGCCGACACCAGGCGAGCTTCGAGTCGGCGTGGCTGCGCGATCGGATCTACGATCGGCCGCGGTCCGACAGACCCGGATGGACCCGTCCCTGGATCAGGCGGTGGGATGGACGCCTGATGGATCGCCTGCCGCGCGCATCCCATCGCGCGGTGACGACCAAGACCGACGCGCTGGCCGGCTGGCTGAACTCGGTCCGTCGGTACGGCTTTTCGATCCTCACCGACGTGCCCGCCGAGCCCGGCGCGATCGAGCGGGTCGTGGCGCTGTTCGGATACGTGCGCGAGACCAATTACGGGCGTACCTTCGACGTGCGGACCGAGGTCGACCCGGTCAATCTCGCCTATACCGGCCTGCCGCTGCAGGTCCACACCGACAATCCGTATCGCGACCCGGTGCCGACCCTGCAGCTGCTGCATTGCCTGGACAGCGACGCTGGCGGCGGCGACTCGGTGGTCGTCGACGGCTTCGAAGCGGTCGCGCACCTGGCGCGGGAGGCGCCGGACACGCTCGCGTTACTCGCACGCCATTCCGTGCCGTTCGCGTTCACGCGCGACAACGCCACGCATCTTGCCGCCCGCGGCCCGATGATCGAGTTGTCGCCGGAGGGCGAACTGAAGGCGGTGCGGTTCAACAACCGCTCGGCCGCGCCGTTTGACCTGCCCTACGAGGCGATGGCCGACTTCTACGCCGCCTATCGCCGGTTCGCGGCGATTCTCGAGCGGCCGACGCTCGCCGTCACCTTCAAGCTCGCCGCCGGCGACCTATTCGTCGTCGACAATCGGCGCGTCTTGCACGGGCGCACGGGCTATGCCGGCGCAGGCACGCGGCACCTGCAAGGATGCTATGCGGACATCGACTCGCTGCTGAGCACGCTCGCCGTGCTGGAGGCGCGGCGCAACACGGAGAGGGAGACGGTGGTGTGAACGTCGTGCGGCCGACTCGCGAGACCATCGTCGAGTTCATCGCGGACATCTTCCGCCGCCGCGGCGCGGCCGCCTATCTGGGCGAGGCGGTCACGATGTCCCAGCACATGCTGCAGGCGGCCCTCCGTGCCGAAACGGACGGCGCGTCCGACGCGATGATCGCCGCAGCGCTGTTGCACGACATCGGCCACTTCACCGGCGAGTTTCCGGAGGATGCGCTGGCGAGGGGCATCGACAACAGACACGAATCGGCGGGCGGGCATGTCCTGGCGCCGTTCTTCCCGCCCGCGATGACCGAGCCGGTGCGCCTTCACGTGCTCGCCAAGCGCTACTTGTGCGCCGTCGATCCGGCCTATGTCGAGCGGCTGTCGGAGGCCTCGATCCACACGCTGAAGCTCCAGGGCGGGCCGATGTCCGCAGGCGAAGCCGCCGCCTTCGCGGCCGGCCGGTACCACGAGGCCGCCATCGCCGTCCGACTCTGGGACGATGCCGCCAAGGTGGTCGGCGGCGAGACCCCGCCGTTCGCGCACTACGCGCCGCTGTTGCGCACCTTGGCGGCGGCTGGGGACGGCGCACCGTAGAATCGGCCGGTGGGTCCACCGAGAAATCTGCGAGGCGGGCCTCGCGGCCCTTGCCCTGGACCGCCGCGGACGCGATATATACCGGCAGGGAGGCTGGCGGCGGACGGGTCCCTCGCCAACCCGGTCAGGTCCGGAAGGAAGCAGCCGTAACGAGTTTCGACCCGGGTCGTCGTCCAGTCTCCCGCCATTATCCGCAACGCTCTGAACTCGGTCTCCGCCGCCGCGATGCGGCGCTTGGAGCGAGGCGCGCCGGCGCCTATCATCGCTTTCGGCATGTCAGACGACACCCCAACCGCGCGCGTCGGGACCGCCCCCGGCGCGTCCGCCTATCGCGTGCTGGCGCGCAAATACCGGCCGTCGACGTTCGCCGAGATGATCGGCCAGGACGCGCTGGTCCGCACCCTGACCAACGCGATGACGGCGGACCGGCTGGCGCACGCGTTCATCCTGACCGGGGTGCGCGGGGTCGGCAAGACGACGACGGCGCGGATCATCGCCCGCGCGCTCAACTGCGTCGGACGGGACGGCAACGGCGGCCCGACCATCGAGCCCTGCGGCGACTGCGAGCCGTGCCGGTCGATCGCCGCGGACCGCAACGTCGACGTGCTGGAGATGGACGCCGCGTCGCGCACCGGCGTCGACGACATCCGCGAGCTCATCGACGGCGTGCGCTACGGCCCGGTGGCGGCGCGCTACAAGGTCTACATCATCGACGAAGTCCACATGCTGTCGAAGAACGCGTTCAATGCGCTGTTGAAGACGCTGGAGGAGCCGCCGGCCCACGCCAAGTTCATCTTCGCCACCACCGAGGTCCGCAAGGTGCCGGTGACCGTGCTGTCGCGCTGTCAGCGGTTCGATCTCAGGCGCATCGACGCCGACCTGCTGGCGGACCATTTCACCGGCATCGCCGAGCGCGAAGCGGTCGCCGTCGAGCCCGAGGCGATCGCGCTGATCGCGCGCGCCGCCGACGGATCGGCGCGCGACGGGCTCAGCCTGCTGGACCAGGCGATCGCCGAGGGGGCGCAGGCCGGCGGCGCGGTCACCGCCGCCCAGGTGCGCGACATGCTGGGGCTGGCCGACCGCATCGTCGTCATCGACCTGTTCGAGGCGCTGCTG
Source organism: Alphaproteobacteria bacterium (assembly GCA_036445335.1). Classification (GTDB taxonomy): domain Bacteria; phylum Pseudomonadota; class Alphaproteobacteria; order DSM-16000; family Inquilinaceae; genus JAZFQW01. Next base: position 7,048 of record JAZFQW010000546.1, read on the forward strand.
CAAGGCAAGGCCGCGCCGGCGCTCGACTTGCTGGCCGACCTGCACAGGTCCGGCGCCGACCCGCTGGTGGTGCTGCAGGACCTGCTGGATTTCTGCCATTTCCTGACGCGGGTGAAGCTGGTGCCCGAGGCGGCGGAGTCGGCCGCCGTGGCCGAGGCCGAACGGGTGCGCGGCGCCGCGCTGGCCGGCCGCGTGGCGATGCCGGTGCTGACTCGGGCGTGGCAGATGCTGTTGAAGGGCCTCGACGAGGTCCGGACCGCGCCGAAGCCGCAGGCGGCGTTGGAGATGGTGCTGATCCGGTTGATCCACGCCGCCGGGCTGCCGACCCCCGGCGAGGTGATCGCCAAGCTGGAGGCCGGCGGCTATGGCCGCGACGATGGGTCGGCGACGGGCGCCGGCATCGGCGCCGAGCCGGCGGCCGACCCTCCGACGCGGTCGGTCGCGCCGGCCGACCGCCCGGCCGCGGCCGAGCCGCCCGGCCGGGGCGGTCGTACCGTCGCGCCGCCGACCGCCGTCGCCGTCGGCGCGGCGGCGGCGGACCCCGCCGAGGCACCGCGCGATACGCCGGCGGAGGCCGAGGCGCCGTCGGTCGCGCCGGCGCCGGTCCCCGCCGATTTCCGCGGACTGGTCGAGCTGTTCGCCGCGCGCGCCGATGCGCGGCTGCATTCGGAGCTCTATCTCAACGTCCATCCGGTGCGCTACGAGCCGGGGCTGCTGGAATTCCGGCCGCGTCCGGAGGCGCCGAGCAACCTGGCCAATCGAGTGGCCGCGTTGCTGCAGGACTGGACCGGCCGGCGCTGGGTGGTCGGGGTGTCCGGCGATCCCGGCGAGCCGACCCTGCGCGAACAGGACCGCGCCGCCCGGGACCGGACGCTGGCCGAAGCCGCCGACCATCCGACGGTCCGGGCGGTGCTGCGGACGTTCCCCGGCGCGCGCATCGCGACGGTACGCGATCTGACCGACGGCGCCGGCGCGGCGGAACCCGCCGAACACAACGGAGAACACTGACACAATGAAGAATCTGAGCCAGATGATGAAGCAGGCCCAGGAGATGCAGGCCAAGATGACCGAGATGCAGGACCGGCTTGCCGCCACCGAGGCGACCGGCCAATCCGGCGCCGGCATGGTCAGCGCCACGCTGAACGGCAAGGGTGAATTGCGCGGACTCAAGATCGACCCGTCGCTAGTCGACCCCAACGACATCGAGGTGCTTGAGGATCTGGTGGTCGCCGCCGTCAACGACGCCAAGACCAAGGTCGAGACCCTGGTGCAAGAGGAGACCGCCAAGCTGATGGGCGGCCTGCAACTGCCGCCCGGCTTCAAGCTGCCGATCTAGGGGACCAGGTATTTCGCCACCAAGCTACGAAGACTCCAGGTTTCACTTTAGGCCGCGCAGACGGTGGCAAGTGTAGGAGGTGGGGGTTAGCGCGGTGACAACCATCCCTAGTGTCCTTGCGTCTTGTTGGTAATGATATCCCGTGATCGGTCCGGAAATCGAAACGCTGATTCGGCTGCTGGCCAAGCTGCCGGGGCTGGGGCCCCGCT
>JAZFQW010000547.1:0-4423 GCA_036445335.1 Alphaproteobacteria bacterium
CCCAGCTTGTCGAGCTGCGCCCCCGCCTCGTCCGAGCCATAGCGCGACAGCAGCTCGATGTTCTCCACTGGCAGGAACAGCTTGTCGGTGTCGGCGTAGGCGATGCGCAGGCAGTCGTGCGGCGCGCCGGACACCGTCAGCGTCTCAAGCCCCTCGTAGCGGCCGATCCCGTGATCGACGTGGACGACCAGATCGCCCTGGCTCAACGCCGAGACCTCGGCGATGAACTGGTCCGATTTGCGCCGCTTGCGAGTCCGCCGGACCAGCCGATCGCCGAAGATGTCCTGTTCGGTGACGATGGCCATATCGGCGGCGACGAAACCGGCCTCGACCGGCAGCACTGCGACCACCGCGTGCCGCTTGGCCGCCGCCGTCGCCGCCTGCCAGCTGTCCACCGGTTCGACCGCCGCCATGCCATGCTCCTGCAGGACGGTGCGCAGCCGTTCGCGCGCGCCCAGCGTGTAGCCCGCGATCACCACGCGCTTGCCGCGGTCCATCAACGCGGCGGTGTGCTGGCGCACCGCGTCGAACAGGTTGACCTCGGGCTTGGCGCGGGCGTCGGCGAAGTCGCGGCCGCGGCGGCCGCCGGCGTCGACGGTGCCCGCCGCCTCGGCCGGAGCGGCGAACGGCGAGAACGCGGCCACCGCGCGCTCCGCCAGCCGACCGGTCCAGTCCGCCTGGTCGAGATACAGGCGGTCCGGCGGCAACGGCCGATAGACCGGCGCGCTGGCCCGGCGTTCGGCCTGGCGCATGGCCCGACGCGCCTCGTGAAAGTCGGAGATCTGGTCGTGCCGCGCCGCGCTCGCCTCGTCGATCTGGTGGTCCAGAGTGACGACGGCGTCGGGCAGATAGTCGAACAAGGTCTCCATCGCCGGATGGAACAATGGCAGCCAGTGCTCCATGCCGGCGTGCTTGCGGCCGGCGCTCACCGCCTCGTACAACGGGTCGTCGCCGGTCATCGCGCCGAACAGCGCGCGATACCCGGACCGAAACCGCGCGATCGACTCGGCGTCGAGGAACAGTTCGCTCATCGGCGCCATAGCGACGCGATCGCGCCGCCCGGTGGTGCGCTGGGAAATCGGATCGAAGACGCGGACCGCTTCCAACACGTCGCCGAACAGGTCGAGCCGCAACGGCTCGTCTGTACCCGGCGGATACAAGTCGACGATGCCGCCACGAACCGCGTATTCGCCCGGTTCGCGGACGGTCTTCGCCCTGGCGTAACCCTGGCGCGCGAGGCGGTCCTGCAGCCGGCCGATATCGATGCGGTCGCCGACCGCGACGGCGAAGCCGGCGTCGGCCAACGCGGTGCGCGGCGGGACACGCTGCAACAGCGCGTTGACGGTCGTCAGCACCAGCCGGCCGCCGGCCGGAAGGCCGGGCGCCAGCAGCCGCATCAGCGCGTCGATGCGGGCGGCGATGATCTCCGGGTTCGGCGACACCCGGTCGTAAGGCAGGCAGTCCCACGCCGGAAAGCCGACGATCTCGACATCCGGCGCGAAGAACGCCACGGTCTGGGCCAGGCCCGCCGTGTGGGCGTCGTCCAGCGCGACATGCAGCACCGGCGAGCGGCGCTGCGCCAGGTCACCCAGCAGGCGCGCCTGGTGGCCCTCGGGCGCGCCGGCTACGGCCAGCCGGCCGGGCCGGGCCGGATCCAGATCGAATTGGGTCAATTTATTCAATATCAATCGGTTGGATTGGAAAACGTGTGCGCCATGAGAAGTCGGACGACGTCACTGTCGACGTGCTCAGGCACCGGTTCGTGCCCAGTCATCCAGTTATAGAGATCGGGATCACCGTGCCCAAGCAGCGTGTCATAGCGTTCGAGCTGGTCGGCTGATAAGCCGTCGAGATAGCGGTCGGCGAAGCTGCCGAGCAGCAGATCGGCCTCGCGAGTGCCGCGGTGCCAGCTGCGGAACCTGAGCCGGCGGCGTCTGACGGCGATGTCTTGGGTATTCGCCCGGTCGGTCATTCGGCTACTCTCTTGTCCACGTGGTCCGATCGTGATGCCCGGGTCCTGGGCGCCAGCGTCGGACAGGCTCCCATAACTTCCTCGAAAGGATATAGAATCCGCCCGGTGCGACCGCAAATTCTCTTTCCGCTTTTCGCCGACATCGCCACCCTGCCCGGCATCGGCCCCAAGACCGCCAAGCTGGTGGAGAATCTGGCCGGTCCCAAGGTCGTCGACTTGCTGTGGCATCTGCCGATCGGGCTGATCGACCGCCGATTCTCGCCCACGCTGGCGACGGCACCGCCAGGCCGCGTCGCCACGGTGACGGTCCGGGTCGACGGACACATCGCCCCGACGTCGAAGCGCGCGCCCTACCGCGTACGCTGCTCCGATGCCACCGGCGCCGTCGACCTGATCTATTTCCACGCCAACGCGGAATGGCTGGAGCGCACCTTGCCGGTCGGGTCGACACGTGTGGTCAGCGGCCGGGTCGAGCAGTTCCAGGGATCGCTGCAGATCGCCCACCCCGACCGCGTCGGCACCGAGGACGAGGCCGCAGAGATCGCCACCGTGGAACCGGTCCACCCGTTGACCGCCGGCCTGGCGCCCCGGACCCTCGGCAAGGCGATCGGCGAGGTCATCACCCGGGCGCCGGACCTGCCGGAATGGCAGGATGCCGCCTGGCGCGCGCGCCAGGGTTGGCCACGCTGGCGTGACGGCTTGGCATCGGCGCACGCGCCGAGTGACGAGGCGGCGCTGTCGCCGATGGCCCCGTCGCGCGCCCGGCTGGCGTACGACGAGCTGCTGGCCAACCAGCTCGCCCTGGCGCTGGTGCGCGCCGCGCTGCGGAGCCGGCCCGGCCGCCAGGTCCGCGGTGACGGCGGCCTGCGACGCACGGTCGAGGCCGCCCTGCCCTTCACGCTGACCGACGCGCAGCGCCGGGCCGGCGCCGAGATCGCCGACGACATGGCGGCCGACACGCGAATGCTGCGGCTGCTGCAGGGCGACGTCGGCAGCGGCAAGACCGTGGTCGCGCTGCTGGCCATGCTGACCGCCGTCGAGGCCGGCGCGCAGGCGGCGATACTGGCGCCCACCGAGATTCTCGCCCGGCAGCATTTCGCGACCATCTCGCCCCTGGCGGCGGCCGCCGGCGTTCGCCTCGGGATGCTGACCGGCCGCGACAAGGGCAAGGCCAGGGCGGCCTTGTTGGCGGACCTCGCCGCCGGCACGCTGCCGATCGTCGTCGGCACCCACGCGCTGCTCCAGGAAAGCGTCATCTTCGACGATCTCGCCCTCGCGGTGGTCGACGAGCAGCACCGGTTCGGCGTGCATCAGCGGCTGCAGATCGGCGCCAAGGGTCCGGGCGCCGCCGGCGCGGTCGACGTGCTGGTGATGACGGCGACGCCGATCCCCCGGACGCTGACGCTGACCGCTTATGGCGACATGGACGTGTCGCGGCTGACCGGCCGGCTGCCGGGCCGCAAGCCGGTCGATACCAGGGCGATCGCCGCCGACCGGATCGACGAGGTCGTCGAGGCCATCGCCCGCAAGATCGACCAAGGCGCCAAGGTCTACTGGGTGTGCCCGCTGGTGGAGGAGTCAGAGAGCGTCGACCTGGCCGCCGCCAGCGAGCGCTGGGCGGCGCTGCGGCGGCACTTCGGCGACCGCGTCGGGCTGGTGCACGGCCGCATGAAAGGGCCCGACAAGGACGCGGTGATGGCCGCGTTCGCTGGCACCGGGATCGACATCCTGGTCGCCACCACGGTGATCGAGGTCGGCGTCGACGTGCCCGCCGCCACGGTGATGGTGGTCGAGCACGCCGAACGATTTGGGCTGGCGCAGCTGCACAAGCTGCGCGGCCGCGTCGGCCGCGGCGACCAGGCCTCGACCTGCCTGCTGGTCTACGCGCCGCCGCTGGGCGAAGCCGCGCGGGCGCGGATCGCCACGCTGCGGTCGACCGACGACGGCTTCGAGATCGCCGAGGAGGACCTGCGGCTGCGCGGCGCCGGCGAGGTGCTGGGGACGCGCCAGAGCGGCCTGCCGATCTTTCGCCTCGCCGACCTCGCGGTTCACGGCGACCTGCTGGCGGCGGCGCGCGACGACACCCGACTGGTGCTGGAGCGCGATCCGACCCTGGAGAGCGAGCGCGGCCGGGCGCTGCGCGTGCTGCTGTACCTGTTCGAGCGCGACGCCGCGATCAAGTACCTGCGGTCCGGCTGAGGCGTCAAGCCGACCGCGGCCAGTGTGAGACGTGCGGGCTAGAGGCCGTCAACCGGCGCGATCGACAGGACGGTAAATTGCTGCATGGCCGGCAATCCTCGGGCCGACGGAACGGTGTGGGGGGCAGCCCGGCCGTCACGGTTACAAACGGCCGCCTTCGCCGGCGCGAGGCGTTACCCTGTTCGGCGGCCGCGGGTCGGACGGTCGCGCTTGGCCGTGCGTTCGGCGCCGGCTTCGATCGCCACGTCGGCG
>JAZFQW010000548.1:0-5482 GCA_036445335.1 Alphaproteobacteria bacterium
GGCGAAACACGCCGGCGACGAGGCGAAGGGCCGTGGCCTGACGCCTGGACGGGACGACGGCGTGCCCATGGTGGCAATCGATGGTGGGACCTGAATGAAAGAGACCGATAACATCGAAATCGCCGGCGCGACGGAGCGGACGGACCGCAAGCGGACGGACCGCAAGCCGACGGGGGCGGGCCCGGCCAGCGTGCCGCTGCAGCTCACGCCGTCGCCGCATCTCTACGAGTGGCTGGCCGACCTGACGATCAGCCTTGCGTTCACCACCCATCAGGTGGGCAAGCTGTTTCTAGTTGGCCGCCAGCCTGAGGGCCGGCTGTCGATCTTCGAGCGCACGCTCAACCGCTGCATGGGCATGGTCGCCGACGGCTCCAGCCTCTACGTCAGTTCTCTGTACCAGCTCTGGCGGTTCGAGAACGCGCTGGCGCCGGGCCAGGTCAGCAACGGATTCGACCGAGTCTACGTGCCGCAAGTCGGCCATGTGACCGGCGACCTCGACATCCACGACCTGGCGATCGACCGGTCGGGGCGCGTGGTCTTCGTCAACACCCTGTTCGGCTGCCTGGCCAGCACCAGCGAGACGCACAGCTTCACGCCGCTCTGGAAGCCGCCGTTCCTGACCAAGCTGGCGGCGGAGGACCGCTGCCACTTGAACGGCCTGGCGATGTGCGACGGCGTGCCGGCCTTCGCCACCGCGGTGTCGGAAAGCGATGTGGTGGACGGCTGGCGCGAGCACCGCAGGGACGGCGGGTGCGTGATCGACGTCCAGGCCAACGAGGTGGTGGTGCGCGGGCTATCGATGCCGCATTCGCCGCGGTGGCACGACGACCGGCTGTGGCTGCACAATTCCGGTACCGGCGACTTCGGCCATGTCGACCTGAAGCACGGGCGGTTCGAGCCGGTGTGCTTTTGCCCGGGCTATCTGCGCGGTCTCGCGTTCGTCGGCGACTACGCGGTGATGGGGTTGTCGATGCCCCGCGACAACGAGGCGTTCCAGGATCTGCCGCTGGAGGACGCCCTGGCGACCCGCAAGGCCAACGCGCGGTGCCGCATCGTGGTCGTCGACCTGCGCACCGGCGACGCCGTGCATTCGCTGCGCATCGACGGCGTGGTGAAGGAGCTGTACGACGTGGTCGTCCTCCCGGACACCGTGCGGCCGATGGCGATCGGTTTTCAAGGCGACGAGATCCGCCGTGTGATCACGGTCGGCGATTGACCCGCATCCGGTGGTCGTCTCGTGTGCGAAGTCCCGGCTGGTCCGTCGCCTCGATGCCGCAGTTGCGGACCTCCGCTTCGTTTCGAATTGGACAGGCGAACTGCAATAATACTGACCGTGCCGTGAAACATTACTTTCATGTATATTAAATTTTTTTTGCGAGTTTGTTTTCATTCCTGATGCGTTATTAGGCTTATGTTAATTCCTGAAGCACTAGATTCGGCGCGCGCGATATCGTGATCCGCTAGCCGATCAATCCTTCGCGCCTGTTCATCGTCGAACTGCGGTTTGCCGCTGCGCCGGCGGGATGGCTCCACCGTCAGATTGGAGAGAATATTCATGCTCAGAAAGCTTTGCGTTGCGGCGCTTGCGTCGCTTTGCTTCAGCACCGCGGCCAGCGCCCAGGACATCGGGGCGGAGCCGACCTACAGGGAACTTCACCTGGACACCAATTTCCAGCCCGATCCGCAGAGGGTCGATCTGGATGCGGGCGGCGGCATCGACGCCATCACCCTTGGCGGCGGGTGCGCCGGCATGATCGCCAACGCGCCCGACGTCGACCTCTATTTCGATTCCGGTCGGTACCCGCTCAATATCTACGTGCGGTCGAACGCCGACACGACGCTGGTGGTCAACCTGCCCAACGGCGAGTGGATCTGCAGCGACGACGCCGAAGGCTTCAACCCGCTGGTCACCCTGCGGTCTCCGCCGTCCGGCCTGTACAACATCTGGGTCGGCACCTATGTGTCCGGGCCACTGGAGAGCGCGACCCTCTACGTCTCGGAGATCGAACCCGAATGGTGACGGCGAGGCGGCCGCAAGGTCGCCGACCGGTCACCGGTGCCGGTGCAGGTAGCGCCGGCACCCGCGGGCCGCGGGGGCGCGATCCGGCGACGCCCCAGGGTTCGCCTGGCGACCACCGTCCAAGCGTCCCGTATCAGTTGCAATATTGCGATCCTCGATGCACGGTTCCTTAAGTCTCCATTATTAGACATTGGCACCCGCCGGCGATTGCGTGCGGCCGGCCGTGACCGCGCCGGCGATGCGATACCGGGCGCCGCGCGGCCGCGCCCTTTGATGGCCGATTTTCGGCGAGTGGACCGAGGCGGCACCGACCGCGCCGCTGCCCGGTCGGGAGCACAGACATGACGGCGATAACGGTCAGCGAATTCCGGGTCGGCGAGGTTCTGGGCCGGTCGATCGCGATCCTCGGCCGCAACCTGGTGCCGTTCGGCATCCTGGCGCTGATATTCACCTGGCCGCTCTTGTTCTTTTCATCCCCGATGGCGGAGGACGTCGCCTCCGGGACGACGTCGCCCTACGGGTCCGGCGCCGCAGGTTCCACCGATCCGTTAACCGCCGGCGAAGTGGCGGTGATCGGTGGCGTCGTGCTGGCAGCGGTCGTCGTGGCGATCGTGCTGTACATGCTGAGCACCAGCACGATGGTGTACGGCACCTTTCAGGACCTGCGCGGGCGCCGAATCGGCGTGGCGACCTGCGTCCGCCGCGGTCTCGCCACGGTCTTTCCGGTGCTCGGCGTCGCCCTGCTGTACACGCTGGCGGTCATGCTCGGGTCCGTGGCGCTGATCGTGCCGGGCGTCATGCTCTACACGGCGTTCTGGGTGGCGATACCGGTCGCCGTGGTCGAACGGCCCGGCGTCGTCGCCAGCCTGAAGCGCAGCGCCGCCCTGACCAAGGGCCATCGCTGGCGGATCTTCGGCATGATCATGGTGCTGGCGCTCCTCAACGGTGTTGTCGACTCGACGCTGCAGATGTCGTCATTCGGCGCGGCTGGAACCGCCGCCATGGCGGCCCATGCCGTGGTCAGCTACATGGCGACAGCCTTCTTCATCGCCTTCGGCGCCGTCACCACCGCGGTCGCCTATCACGACCTGCGACTGGTCAAGGAGGGCCTGGGCATCGACGAGATCGCCGCGGTCTTCGACTAGCCCGCACGACCTTCCGGGTCGGGATCGTGCGCCGGCGCGCTGCGACCGTCGCCGTCGTTGAGCGGCGCGGGCGATGCTGTCAGGATCGACCGCGCCATGCCCGAACTGCCGGACGTCGAGGTCTATATCGACTGCCTCAAGCCCCGTATCCTCGGCGCGCCGCTTCAGGGTGTCCGCATCGCCAGCCCGTTCCTGCTGCGCTCGGTCGATCCGCCCATCGCGGCGGCCAAAGGCCGGCGGGTGCGCGGCCTGCGGCGGCTCGGCAAGCGCATCGTCTTCGACCTCGACGCCGGACTTTTCCTCGTCCTGCACCTGATGATCGCCGGCCGGCTGCACTGGCGCGACCCGGGCGCCGGACTGCCGGGCCGGCGCGGCCTGGCCGCGTTCGACTTCCCGGACGGGTCGCTGGTGCTGACCGAGGCGGGGTCGAAGAGGCGCGCCTCGCTCCACCTGGTGCAGGGCGAGGCGGCGCTCGCCGCGCACGATCCCGGCGGCGTCGAGGTCCTGGACATCGATGCCGACGCCTTCGCCCGGGTGCTGACCGGCGCCAACCACACGTTGAAGCGGGCGCTCACCGACCCGCGGCTGTTCAGCGGGATCGGCAACGCCTATTCCGACGAGATCCTGCACCGCGCCCGGCTGTCGCCGGTCAAATGGACGCGGAAACTGACGCCGGACGAGATCGCCCGGCTGCACGCGGCGACGCGCGAGACGCTGATCGAATGGACCCGGCACCTGCGCGCCGAGGCGGGTGACGGTTTCCCGGCAAGGGTCACCGCGTTCCGCGCCGGCATGGCCGTGCACGGCCGTTTTGGCCAGCCCTGCCCGGACTGTGGCGCGCCGGTCCAGCGCATCGTCCACGCCTCAAACGAGACCAACTACTGCGCCAAATGCCAGACCGGCGGGCGGTTGCTGGCCGACCGCGCGTTGTCGCAGGTGCTCAAACAGGACTGGCCGCGCACGCTGGACGAGCTTGAACAGATGAAGGGTAGCCGCTAGCCCGCATCTCTCACACTAGCCGCGCAGACCGTGGCAAGTGTGAGAGATGCGGGCTAACCGCCCGCCACGACGCGACGCCGGCGTTGATCGGGGTGTGGCGGTCCGGCGACCGCGGCGCGGCCGATCGCGTGGCGAGGGATGGCGATCCGCCGGGGTCACAGCCCGGACACTTCGAGCGGCCATTTTCGCGTCGTCGTCGTCGCGGTGTATGATTGGCAAGGAATTCCGGCTATGGCTGTCGGGATTCGCCCGGCGGTCCGTCGGACCGGGCGCAATCGAGCTGATCACCGCGGCGGCGCGCCATGCCGATCGTCCGGCCGCCGCCCTCATCGAGCGGGAACCCACCATGTACCAGGATCGCAGAGACGCCGGCCGCAGGCTCGCCGAGCCGCTGCTCAAATACAAGGACAAGCGGCCGGTCATCCTGGGCCTGCCGCGCGGCGGCGTCATGGTGGCAAGCGAGATCGCCAAGGCGCTCGAGGCGCCGCTCGACGTGGTCCTGGTGCAGAAGATTTCGGCACCGAACCACACCGAACTGGCGGTCGGTGCGGTCGCCTTCATCGACCACCCGGAAACAGTGATCGTGCCCGAGGTGCAGAAAGGCCTCAAAGTCTCCAGGCGCTATCTGAAGGAAGAGACCCAGCGCCAGCTGGAGGAGATCGACCGGCGACGGAAACTCTATCAGGCCGGGCGGCCGCGGGTCGACGTGCGCGGCTGCACCGCGATCGTGGTCGACGACGGGATCGCCACCGGCGCGACGACCCAGGCCGCCCTGCGCGCCGTGCGCAAGTCGCGGCCGCGGACGCTGGTGCTGGCCGTCCCGGTCGCGCCCGACGAAGCGATCGACACGCTGCGGCCGGAGGCCGACGAGATCGTCTGCCTGGAATCCCTGTCGGGATTCGGCGCGATCAGCCTGTTCTATTCCGATTTCGAGCAGCTCGACGACGACCAGGTCGTCGACATGCTGCTGCGGAGCCCGTGAAACCCGTAGTCGTTGATACAAAGCCGTTGGTTGATTGCCTCCCGCCCGTCATCGGATTGCGTCGACGGGTGGGGGATCAATGGGGTGCTCATGGTGCTGGGTCTCGATATGATCGTGCGGCCACGCCACGGTGCGAAGACACCCGTGGCGGCGCGAACGCTGGTTCGGGACGCCGGAGATCACTCCGCCGGCCGGCGATCCGATAGGCCCGTCGCCACGGACAATGAGTCCGACCCTCCGCACCGGCCCACAACGGACCCGCGCCATGACCCATAGGCACAAGGAAGTCGGACCGCACCGCTATCGCGAGGATCTCGGCCGCTATTACGAGGAATT
>JAZFQW010000549.1:0-11866 GCA_036445335.1 Alphaproteobacteria bacterium
GTCGGCACCGCGCCGAGCTCCAGGCACCGGCGGAACGACTTCATCAGGACGTCGTCCTCGACCATGATGGCGTTCTTGTAGGCCATGAAGTGCTTGAATGAGTTGACGCCGTGCTCGCGGGCCAGCACCCCCATCTCGTTCTCGACCTGGTCAGACCACCAGGTGACGGCGACGTGGAAGCTGTAGTCGCCGCACGCCTTCTCCGCGCGCTCGCGCCAGGTCCGGTAGGCCTCCAGCAGGCCCTGCTGCGGACCGGGGATGACGAAGTCGATGATCAGCGTGTTGCCGCCGGCCATCCCCGCGGCGGTGCCGGTGTAGAAGTCCTCCGACGCCACCGTGCCCATGAACGGCAGCTCCATGTGGGTGTGCGGGTCGATGCCGCCGGGCATGACCAGCGCGCCGCCGGCGTCGAGCACGCGGGTCTCGCCGTCGGGCGCCTCCAGGTCCTGGCCGATATGCCGGATCAACCCGCCGGCGCAGTAGACGTCGGCGCGGAAGGTCTGGTCGTGGTTGACGACGGTGCCGCCGCGGATCAGCAGTGACATGGCGATGCTCCCCCTCAGGCGCGCCGGGCCGCCCGTCGGGCCGGCGCGGTTGTCTGGATTGCGGTGCCGTCCGGCGCGCGCCGGACCTGACCGCTCGGTCGGAGCCTAGCGCGGTCGCGGCGCCGACGGCAATACGCAGGAGGCCGCCGCGGCGGGCGCTACAGTAGCGATTTACCACGAGGACACGAAGACACCAAGGTCGTCCTCACGCGCTTCGCGCGGCAATCAACAGACGTTTTGGTCTTGGCGCGCTGGTGGAGCAAAATTCCGCTGCCGCGGCGAAAAAATCCTTCGTGTCGTCGTGCCTTCGTGGTGAATCCTGCAGCGTCAATATTATTGAGGGGGCGCATGGAGTTCGATCAGGCAGCGGTGTTCGCCATACTCGCCGCGGCGATGGCGTTGTTCGTGTGGGGGCGCTGGCGCTACGACGTGGTGGCGGTGGCGGCGCTGATCGCCTGCGTGTTCGCCGGCGTGGTGCCGATGGACCGCGCGTTCGCCGGCTTCGGCCACCCGGCGGTGGTGGTGGTCGCGGTGGTGCTGGCGATCAGCCGCGCGTTCATCAATTCCGGACTGATCGACACGGTCGGCGCGGCGCTGACCCGGGCGGCGACCAGCCGGTTCGGCCAGCGCGCCGCGCTGGTCTCCCTGGCCGCGGCGCTGTCGATGTTCATGAACAATGTCGGCGCGCTGGCGCTGATGATGCCGGTGGCGATGCAGACCGCGCGGGGCGCGGGTCGGTCGCCGGCCGGGCTGCTGATGCCGATCGCGTTCGGCTCGATCCTCGGCGGCCTGGTGACGCTGATCGGCACCCCGCCCAACATCATCATCGCGGCCTACCGGGCGGAGGTGTCGGGCGCGCCGTTCGGCATGTTCGACTTCACACCCGTGGGGCTGCCGGTGCTGCTGGTCGGCCTCGTCTACATGCTGCTGCTCGGCTGGCGGCTGCTGCCGCGGCGGCGCGCCGACGCCGACCAGGCGATGTTCGAGATCGGCGACTACGTCACCGAGCTGCGGGTGACCGAGGGGTCGCCGGCGGTCGACAAGACGGTGGCGATGTTCGAACGCGCGCTCAAATCCGAGGCCGAGGTGCTGGGGCTGATCCCCGGCGGCGACGGCCCTGTGGTGCGCGGCCGGCAGCACCATCTGAGGCCCGGCGACATCCTGCTGATGCAGCTCGACCCGGGCGACTTGGCCGAGCTGACCGACGCCGACAAGCTTGAGGTGGTGGGCGACGTCGAGGCGCTGACGAAGGGGCTGAAGGACGCCGAGCTGACCCTGGTGGAGGCGGTGGTGGGGCCGAACTCGCGGCTGGTCGGGCTGTCGGCGCTCGGCTTCGGCCTGCGCCGGCGGCTCGGCCTGAGCCTGCTGGCGGTGGCGCGCCAGGGCCAGCCGATCCGGCGGCGCATCCGCCTCGCCACCCTGCGCGCCGGCGACGTGCTGCTGGTGCAGGGCGACGCCGGCGAGATGCCCGACCATCTTCGCCTGATCGGCTGCATGCCGCTGGCCGAGCGCGGGCTGAAGATCTCGGTCAGGAAGACGATCGCGCCGCTGGCGATCTTCGCCGCCGCCATCGCCACCGCGGCGACCGGCGTGCTGCCGGTGCCCGTGGCGCTGCTGGCGGCGCTGTTCGCCATGGTGGTCGGCGGCATGCTGCCGTTGCGCGAGGCCTACGAGGCGGTCGACTGGCCGGTGATCATCCTGCTCGGCGCGATGATCCCGGTCGGCGGCGCGCTGGGCGACACCGGCGGCACCGCGCTGATCGCCGACGGCATCATTGCGCTGGCCGGCGACCTGCCGGTCTGGGTGATCGTCGCCATCGTGCTGGTCGTCGCAATGACACTGTCGGACGTGATGAACAACGCCGCGACCGCCGTGGTGATGGCGCCGATCGCCGCCGCCATCGCCCAGCGCATGGGGGTCGATGCCGATCCGTTCCTGATGGCCGTCGCGGTCGGCGCCTCCTGCGCCTTCCTGACCCCGATCGGCCACCAGAACAACACGCTGGTCATGGGTCCCGGCGGCTATCACTTCGGCGACTACTGGCGCATGGGGCTGCCGCTGGAGATCGCCGTCATCGCCGTCGCGGTGCCGCTGATCATGCTCGCCTGGCCGCCGTAGCGGGCGGCTGCCCTTTCGCTGCCGGCAGTCGGCCGTAATCACAAGAATCGGATCGATTGGTTGCCCGGTCCGTGGTTGGCTGCGGCCACCGCCATTTACCGCGAGGCCGCGAATGCAGAACCGCATGATGGGTCCGACCGAATGGGCGCTGCTGGGCGTGCTGTCGGTGTTGTGGGGCGGGTCGTTCTTCTTCGTCGAGGTGGCGCTGGCCGAGCTGGGGCCGCTGACCGTGGTGCTGAGCCGGGTCGGGCTCGCCGCCGTCGCGCTGGTCGCCGTGGTGTACCTCGCCGGCCACCGGATGCCGCACGACTGGCGGACCTGGGGCGTGTTCGTTGTGATGGGCGGGGTCAATAACCTGATCCCGTTCAGCCTGATCGCCTGGGGCCAGGTCCATATTGACAGCGGCCTGGCGGCGATCCTCAACGCGACGACGCCGCTGTTCACGGTGCTGCTGGCGCACCTGCTGACCACCGACGAGCGGCTGACGCCCAACCGCGTCGCCGGCGTGGTGCTGGGGCTGGCCGGCGTGGTCGTGCTGATCGGGCCGGAGGCGCTCGCCGGGCTCGGCCTGCAGGGTCTCGGCCAGGCCGCCGTGCTGGCGGCGGCGGCGTCCTATGCGCTGGCCGGGATCTACGGGCGCCGGCTCAAGGCGCTGCCGACCTCGGTCGCCGCGGCGGGCATGCTGACGGCGACGACGGTCATGATGCTGCCGCTGGCTCTGATCGTCGAACGGCCGTTCGCCGTGCTTCCCGGCCCGGTGACCGGCGCCGCGATCGTCGGCCTGGCGCTGCTCAGCACCGCCATGGCGTACCTGATCTATTTCCGCGTCCTCGCGGTGGCCGGCGCCACCAACCTGCTGCTGGTGACGTTCCTGATCCCGGTCAGCGCGCTGCTGCTGGGGGTGCTGGTGCTGGGCGAGCAGCCGGGATGGACCGCCGTCGCCGGCATGGCCCTGATCTTCCTCGGCCTGGCGGCGGTTGACGGCCGGCCGGTGGCAGCGCTGCGCCGGCCGGTCGGCGCCGCGGCCGCCGCGGCGGGACACGGCAAGCGGCGTCCCGGCCGGTGACCGCGCCCCCGACCGCCGCGTCAGCGCGCCGCCGGGTCGACCGTGCCGGGTGGGCCGGCCTGTCCCGTCTCGTCCAGGAAGAACACGACATCCAGCGGCGGCGGCGCGGTGCCGGCCTGGGTCAGCATGGCGTGGACCTGGCCGCGGTGATGGGTCTGGTGGTTGAACAGGGTGATCAGGACGTGGTCGGTCCGTACCTCCTCCTCGCCTTCGCCGATGATCCGGCGATAGACCACCGGACGGGCCAGGGCTGCGTCGTCGAGGCCGTCGACCAGCGCGATCAGGCGGCTGTCCTCGGCGCGGCGCGCGGCGCGCAGGTCGTCGAACGCCTGGTAGAGGACCTGGTCGAGCGCGGTGATGCCGCGGTCGGTCCGTTCGATCCGCCCGGTCCACAACCGGTCGACCACCAGCAGGTGGTTCAGCGTGTGGTGGATCGACCCGAAGAACGCCCCCCGGTCGCGGCGGTACTCGTGGTCGGCCAAGCCGGCGACGGTGTCGTACAGGCGCGCGTTGACCCAGGCGTTGAAACGCGCCATCAGCGGCAAATGGTTCATCGCGGCGCCTCCCCGCGCCAGGCTTGGTGGACCCGTAACAATGACAAGCGCGCGGCGGCGGACCAAGCGGAATCCGCGAGTCCGCCGCCGCTCCGGCCATCGCCGGTGGGCCGGGGATGTGGTCCGAAAATGGCCAGACCCGCGGGGCCGGACGCGATAGGGTCGCGCAGACCGTGGCCAGTTTGAGAGATGCGGGCTAGCCCATGACGCTCGATCCAGAAGTCTGCGAACGCGCGCGGCTCGCCCGCGACGCCCGGTTCGACGGGCGGTTCTTCATCGGCGTGGTCACCACCGGGATCTATTGCCGCCCGGTCTGTCCGGCGCGGCCGGCCAAGGCGGCGAACGTGCGGTTCTTCGCCTCCGCGGCGGCGGCGGCCGAGGCCGGGTTCCGGCCCTGCCTGCGTTGCCGGCCCGAGTCGTCGCCAGGCACGCCGGCCTGGCTCGGCACCGCCGCGACGGTGTCGCGGGCGCTCAGGCTGATCGGCGACGGCGCGCTCGACGACGGCACCGTCGAGGCGCTCGCCGCGCGGCTGGGGGTGGGGCCGCGGCACCTGACGCGGTTGTTCCACCGCCATCTCGGCGCGCCGCCGCGCGCGGTGGCGCAGACCCGCCGGCTGTTGTTCGCCAAGACGCTGATCGACGACACCGACCTGCCGCTGGCGCAGGTCGCCCTGTCGTCGGGGTTCGGCAGCATCCGCCGCTTCAACGCGGTGCTGCGGCAGACCTACGGCTGTGCGCCGGGCGCCCTGCGCCGGGCATCGCGGCGGCGCGCGCCGGGACCGCGCGGCGAGTTCGTGCTGCGCCTGCCGTTCCGCCCGCCGTTCGACTGGGCCGGCGTGATCGCCTATCTGGGCCCGCGCGCGATCCCCGGCATCGAGGCGGTGGACCACGGCCGCTATCGCCGGACGATCGCGCTCGACGGCCATGCCGGCCGGATCGAGGTGCGGCCGGTACCGGGCGAGACCGAGCTGGAGCTGCGCGTCGACGTCCCCGACCCCAGAACGCTGTTCCGCATCGTCGAACGGGTCCGCCGGCTGTTCGATCTGGGCGCCGATCCGCGGGAGATCGTTGCCCATCTCGGCCGCGACCGTGGCCTAGCGCCGCTGCTGGACTCCCGCCCCGGCCTGCGCCTGCCGGGCGCCTGGGACGGCTTCGAGCTGGCCGTGCGGGCGATCCTCGGCCAGCAGGTCACGGTCAAGGGCGCGTCGACCCTGGCCGGCCGGCTGGCGCGGGCGTTCGGCGCACCCATGCCGGGTGCCGGCGCGGACGGCCCGGCGGTGCTGTTCCCGACACCGCGGGCGCTGGCCGCCGCCGATCCGGCCGAAATCGGACTGCCGGGAAAGCGGGCGGCGGCGATCCGGGCTCTGGCCGCGGCGGTGTCTCGCGGCGAGGTCGTGTTCGATGCCGGCAGGGGACCGGCGGCGCTGGAGCGGGCGCTCACGCGGCTGCCCGGCATCGGCGGCTGGACGGCGCAGTACGTGGCCATGCGGGCGTTGAACGAGCCGGATGCGTTCCCGGCCACCGATCTCGGCCTGCTGCGCGCGGCTGAGCGGCACGGCCTGGCGGCATCGCCGTCGGAGCTCGTTGCGCGCGCCGAGGCGTGGCGGCCGTGGCGGGCCTACGCCGCGATGGCGCTGTGGCAGAGCCTGACGGCGGAGGGCCGGCCGGAAGCGCGGCGCTTGCGCCGGCCGACGTCGATGGAGAATGAGCATGTATTACAGACACATGGATAGCCCGGTCGGCCGGCTGCTGCTCGCCGGCGACGACGCCGGGCTGAGGCTGATCGCCTTCCCGGGCGACAGCACGGCGCGAACGCCGGACCCCGGCTGGCGCCGTGACGACGGTCCGTTCGTCGACTCGGTGCGCCAGCTTGACGGCTATTTCGCCGGCGCGTTGACCGCGTTCGACTTGCCGCTGGCGCCGCAAGGCACGCCGTTCCAGCTCGCCGTCTGGCAGGCGCTGCGGCGGATCCCCTATGGCGAGACGGTGTCGTACGGCGACCTGGCGCGGGCGATCGGCCGGCCGACCGCGGTCCGAGCGGTCGGTGCCGCCAACGGCCGCAACCCGCTGCCGATCGTCATTCCCTGCCACCGGGTCATCGGCGCTAACGGCGATCTCACCGGATTCGGCGGCGGCCTGGACACCAAGGCGGCGCTGCTGGCTCTCGAACGTACCGGCTCCTGCGCCGCCGAAGGGCAAGTCCCGCTGCCGCTGGCCGACACCGCCTGACCACCGACAATTCGACGGCCGGCTCGACGCCGCCGCGGGCGCCGTGGCTACAGGTTTCGGCGGCAGTGACGACCGCGGCGTGAGGCGGGCGGTATCGGCGGACTCTTGAAAAGCGTCGTGCACGCGGGCGACTTGGCCTTGGCGACGGACGCGTGCGATCCTGACTGGGTCGCGCCCGGCCTTGACACCAAAACCTTGGATCGGCCGGCGAGGACGGTCGCCTCTGGACGGGCGGTCTGGCCGCCGGTAATGCTTGACCGCTTGCGTATCTCCCGGGGGGCGCCCATGAAGCCGACCAACAGCACCCTGTCCGGCCTAGGCACCACCGTGTTCGAGGTAATGTCGCGGCTGGCGATCGAGCACGACGCGATCAATCTCGGCCAGGGTTTCCCCGACGATCGCGGGCCCGACGACGTGCTGCGCGCGGCGGCCGACGCGGTGCTGGAGGGCTGGAACCAGTACCCGCCGATGCTTGGCCTGCCGGAGCTGCGCCAGGCGGTGGCGGCGCACGGATGGCGGTTCTACGGCCTCGACGTCGACTGGCGGCGCGAGGTGATGGTGACGTCGGGCGCCACCGAGGCGCTGGCGGCCTGCCTGCTGGGCCTGATCGAGCCGGGCGACGAGGTCGTGCTGTTCCAGCCGCTGTATGACTGCTACGCGCCGATGGTGCGGCGCGCCGGCGGGGTGCCGCGGTTCGTCGCCCTGACGCCGCCCGACTGGAGCTTCGGCCGCGCCGACCTGGAGCGCGCCTTTTCCGCCCGCACCAAGCTGGTGCTGCTGAACAACCCGCTCAACCCGGCGTCCAAGGTGTTCGGTCGCGACGAGCTGGACCTGATCGCCGAGTTCGTGCGTGACGCCGACGCCTATGCGGTGTGCGACGAGGTCTACGAGCATCTGGTGTTCGACGGCGCCGCCCACGTGCCGCTGATCACACTGCCGGGAATGCGCGAGCGCTGCCTCAAGATCGGTTCGGCCGGCAAGACGTTCTCGCTGACCGGCTGGAAGGTCGGCTACGTCACCGCCGCGCCCGACCTGCTGGCGCCGGTGTCGAAGGCGCACCAGTTCCTGGTGTTCACCACCCCGCCCAACCTGCAGAGCGCGGTCGCCTACGGCCTGGCCAAGGACGACGGCTATTTCGCCGCTCTGGCCGCGGACATGCAGGCCAAGCGCGACCGGCTGTCGGGCGGGCTGAGCGCGATCGGCCTCGACGTTCTGCCCTGCGCCGGCACCTATTTCGTCAACGTCGACATCGCCGCGACCGGCTTTGCGACCGGGTCCGGCGGCGACGGCGCGGCGTTCTGCCGGCACATCACCGAGACCGCCCGGGTCGCCGCGATCCCGCTCAGCGCGTTCTACGACCGGGACCCGCTTACCACCGTCGTGCGGTTCTGCTTCGCCAAGCAGGACGACATCCTCGACGAGGCGGTCGCCCGCCTGAATCGGCATCTGGGCTAAACCTTGGACCGTTCGTCGTCGTCGTTCGACCCGCTCGTGGCGGGCGGCTCCGCCGCCGCCTTCGCCTCATCGGCGGCCGGTTCGTCGGGCGGCTCCATCGGCGGCTCACCGGCCGGCGGCAGCGCCGGAGTGGCCGGCGGCAGCGCCTTGAGCCGATCGGGCTGGTGGCCGCGCATAAGCGTGGCCGCGGCGCGGACCGCGGCGCCGCCGCGGCGCAGGACGCCGACCGCCAGGGCGTAGGCGGTGACCTCCTCCTTGAAGGTCTGGGCCAGCGCGACACTGATGTTGGTGGCGCCGCCGGCGGCGATCGCCATGAAGCGCCGCGCGGTCACCAGCCACAGCGGGCTGACCAGCAGGCTGAGCGCGATCACCGAGATGGCGAGCCGGTAGCCTTCCTTGTCGATTGCCCCGACCGACACCCCGGCGGCGGCCAGCACGAACGAGAACTCGCCGATCTGGCCCATGATCACCCCGGCGGGAAAGGCTCGCTCCCACGGCTCCCGCAGCACCCTCAACGCGCCGACATTGATCACCGTCTTGATCAGCACCGCGGCGGCCAGGAAAGTCAGCACGGTGCCGATATTGTCGAGGATGTATCTGAGGTCGATCAGCAGCCCAATCGACAGGAAGAATACCACCAGCAGCACGCTCTGGATCGGCCTCGTGGCGCGGATGGTGGACGCCCGGTCGGTCGACTGGCCGATCACCAGGCCGGCCAGGAACGCCCCGTAGGCCGCCGACAGGCCGAACAGGCCGGTCAGCGTCGCGGCGCTGAAGCAGAACGCCAGCGCCGCCATCGGCACCAGATCCAGCTTGCCGCGCATCCAGCGGTGGGTCGGCAGCACGATCTTGTGGCTGCGGCTGAGGAACCAGATCAGCGCCGCCAGCACGCCGGTCGCCAGCACCAGCTTCGCCACCACGCCGAAACCCAGGGTCCCCTCGCTGTCCAGCCCCTGGATCAGCACCAGCATCGGCACGATCGCCAGGTCCTGGGCGATCAGCACGCCGATCGTGGTGCGCCCGATCGGCGTGCGCAGCTCGTCGATGTCCTCCAGCATCTTGATCGCCACGGCGGTGCTGCTGAGCGCCACCACGAAGCCGAACACCACGGCCTGCTGCCACGGCCAGCCCAGCACCGCCGAGATCGCGAAGGTGACGACCAGCGAGAAGGTGATCTGCAGCAGCGCGCAGAACGACGCCACCGCCAGCACCAGCTTGAAGGCGCGCAGGCTCAGCTCCATGCCGATCAGGAACAGCAGCATCAGCACGCCCATCTCGGCCAGCGCCGTCACGTTCTCGGAATTCGTGACCAGTTCCAGGCCGGTCGGGCCCAGCACGACCCCGGCCAGGATGTAGCCGACGATCGCCGGCTGGCGCAGGCGCGTCAGGACCAGTCCGCAGACCACGGCCACCGTCGTGACCAGCGCCATCGAGGTCAGGTCGGTCGCTTGCGACTCCATGGCCGCAATCTAGCAGGATTGTGGTTAACGATCATTCACCGTGACGGCGCCGCATTTTGGAGTCAGGCTTGCGTTATGAATATTTGCGATGGTGCGCGACGCGCGCCCCGGCTTGCCGTCAGGCATAATGCAACAATGCCAGCCTGACTCCGTGCGGGCTAGTCGGCCGCGGCCGCGGCGTCGGCCGTCGGACGGTCCTCCGCGGTATCGGTCTGCATCGACCACAACCGGGCATAGATACCGCGCTGGGCGATCAGCGCGCGGTGCGCGCCGCGCTCGATCACGTGGCCGTCGTCCAGGACATAGATCAGGTCGGCGTCCTTCACCGTCGACAGGCGGTGCGCGATCATCAGCGTCGTGCGCCCGACCATTAGCTGGGCCAGCGCGGCCTGCACTTGGCGCTCCGATTCGGTGTCCAGCGCCGACGTCGCCTCGTCCAGCAATAGGATCGGCGCGTTCTTCAGCATGGCGCGGGCGATCGACAGCCGCTGGCGCTGGCCGCCGGACAGCTTGACCCCATGTTCGCCGACGACCGTGTCGTAGCCGTCGGGCAGCTGGCGGATGAAGTCGTGCGCCGCGGCGGCGCGAGCGGCCGCCTCGATCTCGCCATCGTCGGCGTCGGGCCGGCCGAAGGCGATGTTGGCGCGCACCGTCTCGTCGAACAGCGTGACCTCCTGGCTGACCAGGGCGATCCGGTCGCGCAGTGAGCGCATGGTGACGTCGCGCACGTCGTGCCCGTCGACCGACACGGCGCCGCGCTGGACGTCGTAGAACCGCGGGATGAGGTTCAGCACCGTCGACTTGCCGGCGCCCGACGGCCCGACCAGCGCGACGGTCTGGCCCGCCGGCACGTCGATGTCGACGCCGTGCAGCGCCGGGATGCCGGGGCCATAGGCGAAGTGCACGCCGCTCAGCCGGATCCGGCCCTCGCCGGCCGGCAGGGCCGCCGCATCGGGCCGGTCGGTGATCTTCGGCGGGCTGTCGAGCAGCCCGAAGACCCGCTGGGCGGCGGCCATGCCGGTCTGCAGCTGGGTGTTCAGCCGCGCCAGCTTCTTCACCGGCTCATAGGCCAGCAGCAGGGCCGTGATGAACGAGACGAAGGACCCCGGCGTGCGCTCGCCGGCGATCACCTCGCTGCCGCCGTACAGGATGATCGCGACCACCGCTAGCCCGGCCAGGAACTCCATGACCGGGTGGGTGGCCGCGCCCAGGCGGGTCATCTTCTGGGTCAAGCTGGCGACCTTCCAGATGATCCTGCCGGCGCGCGCCGTCTCGCGCTCCTGCGCGTTATAGGCCTTGACGTGGCGGATCCCCTGGAACACCTGCGACAGGGTCGAGCTGAGCTGGCCGATCTCCGACTGCATCCGCCGCGACACCCGGCGCACCAGCCGCCCGAGCTTGACGATCGGGTAGATTGAGGCCGGGAACAGCAGGGTCGTCACCAGCGCCAGCTGCCAGTCGTTGGTGAACAGCACCACCACCAGCGCGACGACGGTGATCGCGTCCCTGCCGAAGGCGACGATCACCGTCGACACCACGGTCGACAGCTGGCGCACGTCGAACGTGAACCGGGCCACCAGGTTACCGGAGCCGGCGGCGTGGAAGTCGGCCAGGTCGGACCGCATCAGATGGCCGAACATGCGCAACTGCAGCTCGGCGATGATCCGCGCGCCGACCATGTTCATCAGCACCGCCTGGGCGAACGTGCTGATGCCCTTGACCACGAACACGGCCAGCACCCCGGCCGCGACCGGCCGCAGCAGCGCGCTGTTCTTCTCGGCGAACAGGTTGTCGAAGATCGGCCCCATAAGCCAGGCCAGCGCCGCCGTGCTGACGGCGGCGAACACCATGAACACCATCGCCACGCCCAGCAGGCCGACGTAATGGCGGACATGGTCTCGCCACAGCCGCCGCATCAGCCGCTGCGCGGACTGCTCCACCGTCGCTTCGAACGGGGCGTGCGACACGCCAGATCCTTCCCGTCGTTGACCGCCCGCGGCGCCGCGCGCGGCCTATAGGTCGACCCGAACCGGCGGTTTGCAAGGGCGGATTATCCGTCCGGCGCCCGCGAGCGCAAGAAATTCGCGACAATGGCCGGCGGCGGGACCGCGCCGCGACGCCCGTCGCCGCGGCCGGGCGGCGGAATCGCTTGCTCCGACCCGGCGCGTCGCCGATATACGCTCGGACAGGCTCCTGGCACCTTGAGAGGACACGTGAGGAGATGGACGACATGGCCGAGGCCCAGCCGCGCACGCCGGAGATGCCGTGGGAGAAGAGCTACCCGGAGAGCGTGGACTGGCACGCGACGATCGACGAGCGGCCGCTGTTCGCGATCCTCGACGACGCCGTCGCGCGGTTCGGCGACCGGCCGTGCGTCGATTTCCTCGGCAAGCGCTTCAGCTATCGTGAGATCGGCGACTTGGTCGCGCGCGCCGCCAG
>JAZFQW010000550.1:0-6012 GCA_036445335.1 Alphaproteobacteria bacterium
TCATTGCTCGGACAGGCTCCTAGTCCGCCCCTTCGGCCAGGGCGGCGATGGTGCGCGCCAGCAATTTGATCTCGCCGCGGATTTCGCCGACGATCTGATCGCGGCTGGCCGGCAGGTCGTCCAACAGCCGGTGCATGTAGATGTCCAGGTTGCGGATGTGCTGGCGGCTGGCATCGTCGATGCCCATGGCGCCGTCGCCCACGGTCTCGATCAATTTGTTCAGGATCGGCTTCAGCTCCATCTGGCTTTCCGCCAACCGGATCATCAGGCTCTGCTCGGTGCGCATCTGGTCGGTCAGGGTGCCCAGCCGTTCGGTCAGCGCCATCAGGTTGGTGTTGGACTGGCGGCGGTTGTCCTCGCCCTGGCTCATCACCCGGCGGAGCGTGTCCAGGTTCTCGGCCGTCTGCTCGATCAGCGCCTGCAGGTAGGCCGGCACCGAGGAGGAGTCGCCCTCGATGCCGAACCCCTCGCCGGTGGTGATCCTCGCCGCGCCGGACAACCAGTCCTCCAAATCGTTGTAAAAGCGGTTCTGCGCCTGGCTCGCCTGCAGCTCGAGAAACCCCAGGACCAGCGATCCGCCCAGGCCAAACAACGACGAGCTGAAGGCCGTGCCCATGCCGGCCAACGGCGCCGCCAGCCCAACCTTCAGTTCGCCGAACACCAGGCTCAGGTCGCCCTGCTCGATCGACATGCTGCCGATCACGTCGCTTACGGCGCCGATCGTCTTCAGCAGGCCCCAGAAGGTGCCCAGCAGACCGAAGAAGATCAGCAGGCCGATCATGTAGCGCGAGATTTCCCGGCTCTCGTCGAGCCGGTCGCGGATGCCGTCCAGCAGCGAGCGCAGCGACATCGCCGACAGGGTCAGCCGGCCTTCGCGTTCGCCCAGCACCTTCGCCATCGGCGCCAGCAGCCGCGGGTCGGGGGCGGTCGGCCGGATACCCTCGCCGTTCTCCCGTGCCTGGAAGCTCTCGATCCAGTTGATCTCGCGCGACAGCACCATCACCGAGTGGAAAGTGAAGCCAATGCCGATCAGCAGCAGCACGATGATCCACCCGTTCAGGAACGGGTTGGCCATGAAGGCGCTCGACATGCCGGGCGACAGGATCCCGGCGATGACGACCAGGACGATCACCGCGACGATCATGTTTCTGAGGTACCGCGAGGGGCGCGACATGGCGGGATGCCCTATGGCAACGGCGGCTGGCGGTCGACTGGCATCGGCGCGCGGCCCATGCCGGACCCGCCACCGGTCGGCGCCGCGCGATCGTTATTCGGAAAGCAGCAGATCGACTCGCTCCTTGGGTTCGCCCGGCGCGGTGTTGCCCAGCGCCCGCACGTCGATCCGCGTGCCGCGGACGCCGCGGTCGGTCAGGAAGGTGCGCACCGCAAGCGCCCGGTTGAGCGACAGCCGCCGCGCCTGGCTGGCGGTCTCCGGTGTGCCACCGGCATAGGCGCGCACCTGGATGCGGATCGACGGGTCGTCGACCATGCGCTGGGCGATGCCGCTCAGCAGCCGGGCGCCGGTCTCGCTGAATTCCTCGGCGTCCGAGTCGAAGACGATGCGGAAGCCGTCCCCGCTCGGCAGCGCCGAGATGCCGTCGGTCACCGCCTCGACGTCCAGCGGCACCGCCGCGATCTTCTCGTCGGTCGGCGGCGGCTCGGACGGCGCGGCGCCATTGCCTGCCGCCACCGGCTGCCGCAGTTGCGGCGGCGGTTCGGCCAGCCGTCGGGCCGGCGGCCGTGGAGCCGCCGCGGGCGCCGGCGATGCGGCCGCCGCCGCGGGTTGCTCGGCCGCCTGCGCCGCGGACGGTTCGGGTGGCGCCGGCGCGACGGCGATCGGGCGCGGCGCGGGCTCGACCCGCGGCACTGGCGCCGCGGCGACCCGCGCCGGCGCGGCCGGTCTGTGGTCGGGCAGCGGCGGTGTCCAGAGCGGAGGCCGGGCGGGCGGCGGTCCCAGCGTGTCGAGCACGCTCAGATCCACCTCGACGGCGGGGCGCTCGCCCGCCGCGCCGCCCTGCGCGACCGCCGGCGACTCGGCTCCGCAGACCAGCGCCAGACCGGCCGCCACGACCGCGCGGGCACCGAATCGTCGGCTGAGACAGAGCGCCGGGAACGGCCGGCCGGACGCGCGTGGAATCGTCAATGACAAGCCCCTACGTCCCTCTAGCCTCAATACCGCCCGTCGCGGGACGCCGGGACCATACCGTATGGTGCGCGCCGCGGCCAGTATGAGAGATGCGGGTTATCCGGCACTGCTCGAAGCGCGCCGACTGCGCGGTCAGCCGGCGGCGGCGTCCCTGCCGCCGCTGGCGCCGCGCCGCAGCGCCTTGCCGATCTCGAGGTGCAGATGGGTGTTGGCGGCCAGGATCGAGCCGGCGGACAGCGGATGCCGACCACCGCCGATCTCGCTGACATAGCCGCCGGCCTCCTGAACCAGGATGATCCCGGCGGCGACGTCCCACGGGTTGAGCCCGCTCTCCCAGTAGCCGTCGAACCGGCCGGCGGCGACGTAGGCGAGATCGAGCGCCGCCGCGCCCATCCGCCGGATGCCGGCGATCTGTGGGATCAGAGCGCCGATCTCCGCCAGGAAGGCGTCGACATCGCCGCGCCCGAGAAACGGCGCGCCGGTGCCCAGCACCGCGTCGGCCAGCAGGCGCCGCGCCGACACCCTGAGGCGGCGGTCGTTGAGGTAGGCGCCCTGGCCCTTCTCGGCCCAGAACATCTCGTCGTTGATCGGGTTGTAGACCACCCCGGCGATGATCTCGCCGTCGCGCTCGGCGGCGACCGAGATGGCGAACTGCGGGATGCCGTGGAGGAAGTTCGTGGTGCCGTCCAGCGGGTCGACGATCCAGCGCGACGTGGGGTCGGAGCCCTCCGACGCGCCGCTCTCCTCCATCAGGAAGCCGAACCCCGGCCGCACCTTCGACAGCTCGGCGCGCAGCGTCTTCTCCGCCTTCAGGTCGGCGGTCGAGACGAAATCCGCGGGCCCCTTGCGCGAGACCTGAAGCTGTTCGACCTCGCCGAAATCGCGGGTCAGGCCGCGACCGGCCTTTTCCACCGCCCGTGCCATCACATTGATCAATGCTGACCGGACGGTCATTATTTGCGCTCCTCGGTCCCTAGTCCTTGGCGCGTTCGGCGTAGGTGCCGTCGGCGGTGTTGATGACGATGCGGGTGCCGGTCTCGATGTGCGGCGGCACCATCACCCGCACTCCGTTCTCGACGATCGCCGGCTTGTAGGACGATGACGCGGTTTGGCCCTTGACCACGGGTTCGGCCTCGACCACCGCCATGGTCACCGTCTGCGGCAACTGCGCGCTGAGCGGCGAGCCCTCGTGACTGGTGACGATGCAGATCATGCCTTCCTGCAGGAACACCGCCGGCTCGCCGATGGTGTCGCCGTCCATCGTGATCTGCTCGAACGTCTCGCTGTCCATGAAGGTGTAGTGGTCGCCGTCGGCATAGAGATACTGCATCGCCGCCTCGTCGAGGCGGGCGCGCTCGACGGTTTCCTGGGTGCGCCACCGGTTGTTCGTCTTGTTGCCGGTGCGGATGTCCTTCATCTCGACCTGGATCACGGCGTTGCCCTTGCCGGGCTGGATCAGGTCGACCTTGGTCACCTGCATCAACCTGCCGCCATGGTCCAGCACGTTGCCGGGGCGAATGGTGATGGCGTTGACCTTCATGGAGAACCCTGCTTTGCAACGACCATGTCGTGAATGCGGCGCGGAACCTAACAGCAAGACCGGCGCGTGGCAACGCCACCCGGCGGCACGGCGAAAGGACTGGAAGACATGACGCAGCGCAGCGCGGCGCCGTGGTGGCGGCCGGATCGGTTCGAGCGCAAACGGCGGTTCGTCGAGGCGCGCGCCGCCATCGCGGCGGCGCTCAGGGCGGCCTTCAGCGAGATGGCGTTCGTCGAGGTCGACACCCCGGCGCTGCAGGTGTCGCCGGGGCTGGAGCCGCACCTGGCCGCGTTCGAGACCGAGCTTGTCGGTGCCCATCCCGACGACCGGCACCCCCTCTTTCTGCACACTTCGCCGGAATTCGCCATGAAGAAGCTGCTGGTGGCGGGCCTGCCGCGGATCTTCCAGCTGGCGCACGTGTTCCGCAATGGCGAGCGCTCGACCACCCACCACCCCGAATTCACCATGCTGGAGTGGTATCGGGCGGGCGCCGGCTACCACGCGCTGATCGACGATTGCCGCCGGCTGTTGTGCGCCGCGGCGGACGCATCGGGTCGCCACGGCTTCGCCTGGCAGGGCCGGTCCGCCGATCCTCGCGCCGACTGGCAGGTCGTCACCGTGGCCGCTTCGTTCGAACGCCACGCCGGCATCGACCTTCTGGCGACCGCGCCCGACCCGGCGGCGCCCGACGTGGCGCTGCTGGCGGCGCAGGCGCGACCGCTGGGCATCGTGGTGCACGACGGCGACCGCTGGGAGGATCTGTTCTTCCGCATCTTTCTCGACCGCATCGAGCCGCGTCTCGGGATCGGCGCGCCGACGGTGCTGACCGACTATCCGGTGTCGATGGCGGCGCTGTCCCGGCCCAAGCCCGACGACCCGCGGCTGGCCGAGCGGTTCGAGCTCTATGTCTGCGGACTGGAGCTGGCCAACGCCTTCGGCGAGCTGACCGACCCCGCGGTGCAGCGCGCGCGGTTCCAGGCGGATGTCGCGCTGAAGCGCCGGCTGTACGGCCGCGCCTATCCGGTCGACGACGACTTCCTGGCGGCGCTGGACCACGGCCTGCCGGACAGCGCCGGCATCGCGCTCGGCTTCGACCGGCTGGTCATGCTGGCGACCGGCGCCGCCCACATCGAGGACGTCCTGTGGGCGCCCGTGATAGGGTCACTGCGCTGACGCCGTGTCTCGGACCAGGGAGAGGAACCCGATGCCGTTGCATCCCGAATCCGCCGCCTACTTGACGATGGTCGACGAATGGCGGGCCGAGAACGGCTACGGCACCTTCGACCGCATGGGCGCCGAGCGCTCGCGCGAGATCCTGCGCGCCGCGATCCTGGCGCAGCGGCCGCCGCTGGCCGAGATGGCGTCGGTCGAGGACCGGACGATCCCGGCCCGTTCGGGGCCGCGGCCGGCGCGCATCTTCGCGCCGCACCGGACCGGAGCCGCGCCGCTGCCCGTCGCGCTCTACTTCTACGGCGGCGGCTACGTCATCGGCGGCATCGACGAGACCGAGCACGAGGCCCGGACCATCGCCGCACGGACGCCGGCGGTGGTCGTCTCGGCCAGCTACCGGATGGGGCCGGAGCACCCGTTCCCGGCGGCAGTGGACGACGGCTGGGACGCGCTTTGCTGGGTGGCGGAGAACACCGCGGCGCTGGGCGGCGACCCGGCCCGGCTGATGGTCGGCGGCACCAGCGCCGGCGGCGGGCTGGCGGCGGCGGTATGCCGGCTGGCGGCGGAGCGGGGCGGGCCGCCGGTCGCGCTCGCCTATCTGTTGTGCCCGTGGCTCGACCTCGTGCTCGACCGGCCTTCGGTCGCCGAGTTCGGCGCCGGCTACGGCCTCGACCGCGGCGAACTGGACTGGTTCGCCGGCTGTTACCTAGGCGCCGAGGGACGCGCCGACGATCCGCTGGTCTCGCCGGCCCGGCACCCGGCGCCGCCCGGCCTGCCGCCGACCTTCATCGTGGCCGCCGAGTGCGACCCGCTGCGCGACGACGCGCTGGCCTACGCCGACCGGCTGCGCGCCGCCGGAGTCCCGGTCGACCTCCACCACGCCCCCGGCATGCTGCACGCCTTCAACGTCAACACCCACCTGATCCCGGCGGGGAAGGCACACCTGGAGCCGCTGCAAGCGGCGCTGCGGAGGGTCGCGGGCTAGCCCGGCGTGCGCGCCACCGCGTCCTCCGGCAGCACCGGCCGGACCCGGGTTCCGTCATCCCCGGTCGTGGTGAGCACCGCACATCGACCGCGGCGGTGGGTGCGTCCCTCAAGATTTGGCGGGCTCGCCGGATTCGATCGCTCCCAATATCGCTTGGAGTCCGGCGGCCGG
>JAZFQW010000551.1:0-4924 GCA_036445335.1 Alphaproteobacteria bacterium
CTCCTGACACCCGCGCCTCCCTGGTCGATGCTGCCCATAAGCATTACTCGGACAGGCTCCTAGCCCACGCGGCGTGACCGGTCACAGATCGGAGGCGTAGTCCTGGTATTCCCGCTTCAGACTCTCGTGGGTGCCCAGGATGGCGTGCTTGGACATGTCGGCGGAATAGCGGCTGGCCTTCGGCCGCCGCCCCAGCGCCTCGGCCATGGCGCGGATGTGATGTGGTGCGGTGCCGCAGCACAGGCCGAAGAAGGTGACGCCGGCGTCCTTCGCCGCGCGCGTGAAATCGGCGATCTCGTAGCGGTTGCAGGTGAACGGGTCGAGCGCGGTGGGGAACGGCCGGTCGCCCGGCAACGGGCAGCCGCAAGCCGGGTCTTCCAGCGATTGAAAGGTCGGGTGCGCGGCGTCGGTGCGGTACGGCACCGGGGCGGCGCCCAGCGGCCCGTCGATCGCCGCGCGGACCTCCTTCAGCAGCGGCAGCATGGTGGCCGGGCCGCGCTGGCAGTTGAGGCCGACCACGTCGGCGCCGGCGTCTTCCAGCCGCTTGCACGCCTCCGCCGCGCTCGGCCCGTCGCGCATCACCAGCGGCTTGTGGACCGAGAGGTTGACCACCGCCGGCAGGCCGGACTGCCGGATCGCCTCCAGCGCGATCGCCGCCTCGCCATGGAACGACAGGGTCTCCGCCAGGATGAAGTCGACGCCCTCGTCGACCGCCCAGGCGACCTGCTCGTCGAAGATCGCCCGCACCCGGCGGTGGCTGTCGGCGTCGTCGGGCAGATAGATGTTGGTGTTGGACAGGTCGCCGGCGACCAGCGCGCCGCCGTCCGCCGCCACTTCGCGGGCGATCCGCACTGCCTGGCGGTTCATCGCCTCCAGGTCGCCCTCGCGGCCGATCAGCTTCAGCTTCTCGCGGTGGCCGTAATAGGTCAGAGCCAGGACGACGTCGGAGCCGGCGTCCATCAGTTCGCGCGACAGCATGCGCACCGCGTCGGGGTTCTCCAGCACCACGTCGGGCACGAACGGCCCGGCCTGCAGGTGGCCGCGGCGCTCCAGCTCGAACAGGTAGCCCTCGGCGCAGATCACCGGGCCGTCGGCCAGCCGCTCCAGCAGGCCGGTCTTGGATGGTTCAGCGGGACCGCCGGACATCGATCAGTCTCCTCTGGCCAAGCGGTGGCGTTCGATTTCGACGCCGACGCTGACGGCATCGGCGACGACGTCCAGCTTCTCGACACGCACCCCGGCGCCGCGCACCCGCGGGTCCCTCGGGCAACAGGCCGCCAGCCGCTCCGCCAGCGTCTCGACCAACTGGACGTGCCCGGCGGCGACGATCTTGCGCGCGTCGTCGACCAGCGGTTCATAGGAAACCACGTCGGCGATACGGTCGGTGGTCACCGGACCGTCCTCGTCGACCTCCAGATCGAGGTTGATGCGGACCCGCTGGGTGTGCCCCTGTTCGCGGTCGTGGATGCCGATATCGGCGTCCAGCACCAGGTCGCGCACGAACACGTGCCGGGTCCCGCGACCGCGCGGGGCGGTCGCCGATGACGTGCCGGCGACGTCGGCAAGCGGCTTGGTCATGGAATTGCCGTAGCACGCGCACGGCGGCCCCACAAGCGGTCAACCCGTCGCCGCGGCCGCAGGCCGTCAGCGCAGCTCCGCGCGCAGTTGCTGGCGCAGGACGTCGATCGGGGCCAAACGGCCCTTGCCCTGGTCGAAGTACCAGAACGTCCAGCCGTTGCAGCTGGGGGCGCCCTGCAGCGCGGCGCCGACGTGGTGGATCGACCCGCAATGGTCGCCGTGGGCGCCCGAGGTGATCAGCGTGCCGTCGGCGCGCACCCTGGCGACGAAGCGTTGCCGCTGGTCGCACAGCAGGTCGCCGGCGTTCAGCAGGCCGCGCTCGACGACCTGGCCGAACGGGATGCGCGGCGCCTGGCGCTTGCCCACGGTCTCGACCAGCGCGGGATCGGCCGGGCCGTCGATAGCGGCGATGCGTGCCTCGGCCGCCCCGGCGTAGCCCGCGTCGCGCTCGATGCCGATGAAGCGGCGGCCGAGCCGTTTGGCGACCGCGCCGGTGGTGCCGGTGCCGAAGAACGGGTCCAGCACGGTGCCGCCGACCGGCGTGGCGGCCAGGATCACCCGGTGCAGCAGCGCCTCCGGCTTCTGCGTCGGATGGGTCTTCCTGCCGTCGCCGTCGCGCAGCCGTTCCGGCCCGCCGCACACCGGCAGCAGCCAGTCGCTGCGCATCTGCAGGTCGTCGTTGAGGTTCTTCATCGCCTGGTAGTTGAAGGTGTAGCGGCTGTCGGCCGAGCGGGCGGCCCAGATCAGGGTCTCGTGGGCGTTGGTGAAGCGGGTGCCGCGAAAGTTCGGCATCGGGTTGGTCTTGCGCCAGACGATGTCGTTGAGGATCCAGAAGCCGAGGTCCTGCAGTGCAGCGCCGACGCGGAAGATGTTGTGGTAGCTGCCGATCACCCACAGGCTGCCGTCGGGCTTGAGCGTCCGGCGCGCCGCCGCCAGCCAGCCGCGGGTGAAGGCATCGTAGGCGTCGAGGTCTTCGAACCGGTCCCACGCCTCCTCCACGCCGTCGACCCGGCTGTGGTTCGGCCGGTGCAGCTCGCCGCCGAGCTGCAGGTTGTAGGGCGGGTCGGCGAAGACACAGTCGACCGAGCCGGCCGGCAGCCCGTCCATCAGCTCGACGCAGTCGCCGACGAGGATGCTGTCGAGGACGCCCGCGCCGTCCGCCACGGAGTCTCCCGCGGTATCCGGCGCACCGGTCGCGGCCGGTCGGTTGCGTCGACTCATCGCGCCAAGATGCGCGACCGGCGAATCGCCGTCAACACATTTATGACGATTCTTTTATTCGAGTCAGAGGGTTATCGACAGTTGTTGAGAGACCGGAGCAAAGCTGCGCCGGTGATGCGGCGTGACCCCCAGCCGGCCGAGCGCGGCCAGGTGCTCCGCCGTGCCATAACCGGCGTTGCGCTCCCAGCCATAGCCGGGATGCGCCGCGGCGAGCCGCGCCATGGCGCGGTCGCGGGTCACCTTGGCGACGATCGAGGCGGCGGCGATCGACAGGCTCAGCCGGTCGCCGTGGACGACCGGCCGGCCGGGGCAGGGCAGGCGCGGCGGCAGCCGGTTGCCGTCGATCAACACCACCGCCGGGCGCCGGGGCAGCGCCGCGATCGCCCGGCGCATCGCCAGGAAGGTCGCCTGCAGGATGTTGAGCGCGTCGATCTCCGCCACGCTCGCCGCGCCGATGCCGACCGCGCAGGCCGCCGCGATGGCCGGCCGCAGCGCCGCCCGCCGCGCCGCGCTCAGCGCCTTGCTGTCGTCGATGGCGCCGGCCAGGGCGGCCGGCAGGCCGGCCGCCGGCAGCACGACGGCGGCGGCGACAACCGGTCCGGCCAGCGGCCCGCGCCCGGCCTCGTCGACTCCGGCGACATGGGCGACGGGGGCGCCGGCCGCGATCTCCAGCGACAGGTCGGGCACCGCCGCTCAGTCCTCGTCGGGCCGGCGCCGCGTGGCCAGCCACGTCAGCAGTACGTTCAGCACCAGCATGCCGGCCGAGCCCAGCCGTGCAGACTGAGGCCCAGATCGAACAACGCCAGGATACCGTCGATGTTCATGCAGGAGTGCCGTGCTGTGGTCGCCGCGTGGGCCGGCCGACGCGCGGCCTTGCGCCGGTCCGGAGTCCGTAGATAGGACCATCTGCGCGGCGCGGCAAACGGTCTGATCGGTCGCCGCGGCGGCCGTTGGTGCAAGGCAGTCGTGGCGAGGGAGTGCCGGCCGACGCTTCGCGCGTCCGTCCAATCCTTAGGCGCCGATGTCGTCGTCGCGGCGCCGTGCCCGGTCGCGATAGGCGCGGCCGGTCGCCCAGACATTGAGCGCCGCGACGCCGGCGACGGCGAGAATCAACAGGACCCAGCCGCCGGTTCCAAGTTCGATGCCGACCATGTCACCGAAGATCCTATCGCCGTTCGGGCGTCATACTAAACCCGGTCGATCAGGTCGGGATGTTCACGCGACGGCAGTGGCATGGTGTCGACGAGGGACCGCCGCTGTGGTCGGCGCTCACTCACAGCAGCCGCAGCTGGTCGCCGACGGCCGGGGGCACCGCGAACCGGCCGGTGTCCAGGTCGTGGGTCCGGGCGTTGAGGCCGAGGCGCCTGCAGGCGCGGCGGAAGCGGGCGGCCAGCAGGTCGGCGTAGGGTCCGGTGCCCTTCATTCGGGTGCCGAACGCCGGTGTGTACAGGGCGCCGCCGCGGGTCTCGCGGATCAGCCCCAGCACGTGGTCGGCGCGGTCGGGCACGTGTTCGCGCAGCCACTCCTCGAACAGCTGTTTGATCTCCAGCGGCAGCCGCAGCAGGATGTAGCTGGCGCGGTCCGCGCCGGCCGCCGCGGCGGCCTGGAGGATCGCCTCGAGCTCGTGGTCGTTGAGCGCCGGGATCATCGGCGCCGCCAGCACCGCGACCGGCACCCCGGCGCCGGCCAGCCGGCGTACCGTGTCGAGGCGGCGCGGCGGGGTGGCGGCGCGCGGCTCCATCCGGCGCGCCAGGTCGCGGTCGAGGGTGGTGACCGAGACGCAGACCTGGGCCAGCCCCCGGGCCGCCATCGGCGCCAGGATGTCCAGGTCGCGCAGCACCAGCGACGACTTGGTGACGATGCCGACCGGGTGGTCGAACGCCGCCAGCACCTCCAGGATCGACCGGGTCAGCTTCAGGTCGCGCTCGGTCGGCTGGTACGGGTCGGTGTTGGTGCCCATGGCGATGGTGCGCGGGGCATAGCCGGGTCGCCGCAGCTCCTGCTCCAGCAGCGCCGCCGCGTCGGGCTTGTAGAACAGCTTCGTCTCGAAATCGAGACCGGGCGACAACCCTAGAAACGCGTGGGTCGGGCGCGCGAAGCAATAGACGCAGCCGTGCTCGCAGCC
>JAZFQW010000552.1:0-12975 GCA_036445335.1 Alphaproteobacteria bacterium
CGCCGACCTGGTCGGCGCGGCGACCTGGTGCCTGTCGATCGCGGTGATCGCGACCGCGTTGTCGTTCCACTACGCCGTTGTCTTCGGCTGGCCTAGGAGCCTATCCGAGTAATGCTTATGGGCAGCATCGACCAGGGAGGCGCGGGTGTCAGGAGCGGGCGCGCCGGCGATGCCTTGCGCATCGTCAAGCGTCCGCGACGCCGCGCGCGCGCCTCCCTGGTCGACCCGCAGGGCCGCGTTTTCAAGGGCTTGGGACGTCGTCTGGCGCCGCTCGCGATGCGTCGGGCATCGCCGCGCGATGCCATCCTAGCGCAAGCCCTTGATAACGCGGTGCTGCCCATAAGTATCACTCGGACAGGCTCCTGGGCGACCCGCCAAGGCTGTGCAACGTGGATGACGGCGGCGCCCAATGCCTAACCTCAAGGACCTGCGAAACCGGATCTCCAGCGTCACGTCGACGCAGAAGATCACCTCGGCGATGAAGATGGTCGCCGCGTCCAAGCTGCGCCGCGCACAGGAACAGGCTGTGGCCGGGCGGCCGTTCGCCGAGCGGATGGAGACGGTGCTGGCCAGCCTTGCCGGGGCCGTCGCCGCGACCGGGACCGGCCCCAAATTGATCACCGGCACCGGCCAGGACGACGTCCAGCTGGTCGTCGTGGTCACGTCGGACCGCGGTCTGTGCGGCGGCTTCAACGGCTCGATCACGCGGCAGGCGCGGCGGCAGATCCGCACGCTGCGCGACCAGGGCAAGACCGTCAAGCTGTTCTGCGTCGGCCGCAAGGGCCGCGATGTCCTGCAGCGCGAGTTCGGCACGATGGTGGTCGAAAGCGTCATCGATGTCGGCCGGCCGCGGCTCGGCTTCCAGGACGCCGACCAGATCAGCCGCCGCGTGATGGAGATGTTCGACGCCGGCGAGTTCGACGTCTGCCGGGTGGTCTACAACCGCTTTCAGTCGGCGATGGTTCAGATCGTCACCGTCCAGCAGCTCGTGCCGTTTCCGCTGCCCGACGCGGAGGAACGGGAGGCGGCGTCGCAACTTGCCGGCGGCGCGGTCTACGAGTTCGAGCCGGACGAGCAGGAGATCCTGGCCGAGCTGCTGCCGCGCAACCTGGCGATCCAGGTCTACCGGGCGCTGCTGGAATCGGCCGCCAGCGAACAGGGCGCGCGGATGACCGCGATGGACAGCGCGACCCGCAACGCCGGCGATATGATCAAAAACCTGACGCTGGTCTACAACCGCACGCGCCAGGCCTACATCACCAAGGAGCTGATCGAGATAATCTCCGGCGCGGAAGCCGTATAGGCTTCGCCAGGACGCGCCGGGCGATCGGCCCCGGGGTACCCGTATCGACGCTTGAGGAGCGAGCCCATGGCCACCAGACCCGCCGCGAAGAAGAAGCCGGGAGCAGCCAAACCGACGGCAACCAAGCTGGCGGTCGGCCCGCCGACCGCAGCCAGGTCGACGAGCAACGTCACCGGCAGGATCACCCAGGTGCTGGGCGCCGTCGTCGACGTGCAGTTCGAGGGCGACCTGCCGCAGATCCTGAACGCGCTGCACCTGGACATCGATGGCCGGTTGCTGGTGCTGGAAGTGTCGCAGCATCTGGGCGAGAACACGGTCCGGTGCATCGCCATGGATTCGACCGACGGGCTGGTCCGCGGCACCGGGGTCGCCGACACCGGCGGGCCGATCACGATGCCGGTGGGGCCGGAGACGCTGGGCCGCATCCTCAATGTCATCGGCGACCCGGTCGACGAACGCGGACCGGTCAACGCCAAGCAGACGGCGCCGATTCACCGCCCAGCGCCGCCCTATGTCGATCAGTCGACCGAGACCGAGATGCTGGTCACCGGCATCAAGGTCGTCGACCTGCTGGCCCCCTATGCCAAAGGCGGCAAGATCGGCCTGTTCGGCGGCGCCGGCGTCGGCAAGACCGTCATCATCATGGAGCTGATCAACAATATCGCCAAGGCGCACGGCGGCTATTCGGTGTTCGCCGGCGTCGGCGAGCGGACCCGCGAGGGCAACGACCTCTACCACGAGATGATCGAGTCGGGCGTCATCGTGATCGACGGTCCGGGCTCGAAGGCGGCGCTGGTCTACGGCCAGATGAACGAGCCACCGGGCGCCCGCGCCCGCGTCGGCCTGTCCGGGCTGACCCTGGCGGAGTATTTCCGCGACCAGGAAGGCCAGGACGTACTGTTCTTCGTCGATAACATCTTCCGCTTCACCCAGGCGGGATCCGAGGTCTCGGCGCTGCTCGGCCGCATCCCGTCGGCGGTCGGCTACCAACCGACCCTGGCCACCGACATGGGCGCGCTGCAGGAACGCATCACGACGACGACCAAGGGCTCGATCACGTCGGTCCAGGCGATCTACGTGCCGGCCGACGATCTGACCGACCCGGCGCCGGCGACGTCGTTCGCGCACCTGGACGCCACCACCGTGCTGTCGCGGCAGATCGCCGAGCTGGGCATCTACCCGGCCGTCGACCCGCTCGATTCGACCAGCCGGATCCTCGATCCGCGGGTGGTCGGCGAGGAACACTACCAGGTGGCGCGCGATGTCCAGAAGGTGCTGCAGAGCTACAAGGCGTTGCAGGACATCATCGCGATACTGGGCATGGACGAGCTCTCGGAGGACGACAAGCTGGTGGTCGCCCGCGCCCGCAAGATCCAGCGCTTCCTCAGCCAGCCGTTCTTCGTCGCCGAGGTGTTCACCGGATCGCCCGGGGTGCTGGTGCCGCTGGAGGAGACCGTGCGCGGCTTCAAGGGCATCGTCGCCGGCGAGTACGACCATTTGCCCGAGGCGGCGTTCTACATGATCGGCACCATCGACGCAGCGCTGGACAAGGCCCGCAAGATGGCCGCCGAGGCGGCGTAGGCCGCCCCCCGCGCGGAGGCAAGACATGGCGGAAACGGTCGAATTCGAACTGGTGTCGCCGGAGCGGCTGCTGATCTCCGAGCAGGTGGAGATGGTGGTGGTGCCGGGCTGGGAGGGCAACTTCGGCGTGCTCAGGGGCCATGCGCCGTTGATCTCGACCGTCCGGCCCGGCGTCATCGAGGTGTTCGCCGCCGGCAGCCAGGTCACCGAGCGGATCTTCGTCGCCGGCGGCTTCGCCGAGGTGACGTCGGAACGGTGTACGGTGCTGGCCGATCAGGCCATGCCGGTCGCCGATATCGACTCCGCCGCCGCGGCGCAGCAGATCGAGGACGCCACCGAGGATCTGGCGGACGCGACGACGCCGGCCGAGCGCAGCGCGGCGGAGAAGGCGCTGTCCATCGCCCGCGCGATGCACGAGGCGGGGTCGGCCTAGCCCGCACCTCTCACACTGGCCGCGCAGACCGCGGCCAGTGTGGGAAGTGCGGGCTGGCGGTCACGGTGCACCGGCCGGTTGAATCCTGTCGCGAATCCCGTAAGACTCCCGACATCGACGCACCGCCGGCGGCACGCCGGTCGGGTGCCGGCGCCGACCAACCGTGGATCACATGGCCAAACCGCATTGGACGCTTGACGACATCGCCTGGGACCGGTTCGACCCCGCCCTGGTCGACCCCGACCAGGAGAAGATCGTCCGGGCGGCGGCGATGGTCGAATACAACGCCGCCGATTACGTCGCCTACCTGGAGAATGTCTTCGGCGACGACGCCGATTTCATCGCGGCGGCGCGCCAGTGGGGGGCGGAGGAGGCCCAGCACGGCGCCGCGCTGGGCCGCTGGGCGCGGATGGCCGATCCGTCGTTCGATTTCGAGGCGCGGTTCGCGAACTTCCGCGCCGGCTTCCACCTCGACGTCGACGCCGACAAATCGATTCGCGGGTCGCGCTCAGGCGAACTGGTGGCCCGCTGCATGGTCGAGGTCGGCACCAGCTCGTACTACGCCGCGCTGGGCGACGCTACCGACGAGCCGGTGCTGCAGTCGATCTGCCGCAGGATCGCGGCCGACGAGCTGCGCCACTACAAGCTGTTCTACCGCCATCTGAAACGCTACCTCGCGCGCGAGGGGCTGAACCGGCTCCAGCGGCTGCGCGTGGCGTTCGGCCGGATCACCGAGACCGAGGACGACGAGCTGTCGTACGCGTACTTCGCCGCCAACGAGTCGGGCGAGCCGTACGACCGCCGGACCTGCAACCGGGCCTACATGCGGCGCGCCTTCCGCTACTACAAGGACCCCCATGTCGATCGCGGCCTGGCGATGGTCTTCAAGGCGGTCGGGCTGAGGCCGCACAGCGCCATGTTCAATGCCGCATCCTACGGCGCCAAATGGTTCATGCGCCGGCGCCGGCGCCAGCTGGCGCGGCTGGCGGCGTGAGCGCGGGGGCGTGCCATTGCTGCGCCATCTGCTGTGGACCGCCGTCAGGCGGCTGGCGGCCGATCCGCGGCTGCAGCGCAAGGCCGCCGAGGCCGCCACCGAAGCCTACGACAAGGCCCGGCCGAAGATCGACGCGGCCGCCCGGGAGATCCGCGACATCATGCGCGAGACGCCGCCGCTGAAGGACCCGAAAGGTTTCGCCCGCAAGCTGAAGGAACGGCTCGACGGCGAGTCCTGAGCCATCCCGCACCTCTCGCACCGGCCGCGCAAACCGCGACCAATGCGAGACGTGCGGGCCTGCACGATCCGATCGTCCGGGCGTCGCGCGGCGTCACGCCTCGCACAGGCGCCAGGGGCCGATGTCGAAATGCAGGTGGTCTTGGTGGGCGCCGTCGTGGTTGGGGCCCAGCACGACGTGAAAAACGTCGCAGGCGTCTCGCGCGACGTTCCACAGGAAGCGGGCGCGCCGGCCGTGGCCCTTCCAGTCGTGCTCGACGCGGATCACCGTGCCGTCCGCCAGCTCAAACGCGGCGACGTCGATCGCCCGGCCGGCCGCGTGCTCCGACAGGCGCGAGGCATCGCCGGAGCGGCCGCGGCAAGCATAGCCGCCGTAGTGGTGGATGCGCGCGACGCGCTGGCCGAAATAGCGCCGCGCCATCGGCTGCAGCACGCGCCGTTCGAAATCGCTGAACCGAAGCGCCAGCGGGCAGCCGAGCGTCGCCGGCCGGCTGAACGCGACGGTCGACCGCCTGAGCTCGATGGCGGTGGCGATGGCGCAGCCGTTGCCGCCGTCGACCGGGTCGATACGCTCGTAGACGATGTCGCGGTCGTCCAGCATCGCCAGGCACTGGCTGCCGGTGACGGTGATCGGATCCGCCCGCTTCGGCTCGTGGGACGCGCCGTCGTCGCAGGCGGCCAGCAACGGCAGCGCCACGACGATCGCGGCCAGCCGGCCAAGGCGGCGGCGCCGCGGCCGGTCGAGCGACTTCGACGGCGCCCGACAGATCGGATAGACGGCCATACCCCACTCCCGCTCCAGCCATCTCAGCACGCGGCCTGGCCGGCGGAGCGGCGCCGCCAGCCGTCGCCCGAGGGTTGTAGCGGGGCACCCTTTCGATTCGCTTAAGCCGGACTATCCCTCCATTCGCTGAGGTACCGCGCACCGGTGGTCACGGGTCGCACAGGCGCCAGGGGCCGATGTCGAGATGCAGGTGATCGTGGTGGTCGGCGTCGTGGTTGGGGCTCAGAACGACCTGGAACAGGTCGCAGGCGCCGCGCGACACCGTCCGCAGGAAGCGCGACCGGTCGCCGCCGCCGCGCCAATGGTGTTCGACCCAGACGACGGTGCCGTCGGCAAGCTCGAAGCCGGCGATGTCGATGGCGCGCCCCTTGGCGTGCTCGGACAGCCGGCCGCCGGCGCCCGATCGGCCGCGGCAGGCATAGGCGCCGAAATGGTGGATGCGCGCGACCTGCTGACCGAAGAACCGCTGCGACGCCGGTTGCACCACCCGCCGCTCGTAGTCATTGAGCGTGAGCGCGAGCCGGCAGTCCAGCGTGGCCATCTGATTGAGCCCCGCGGTCGACTGCCGCAGTTCGACCGCAGCGGCGACACCGCAGCCGCCGCCGCTGCCGAAATCGTCGATCTTCTCGAAATCGACGCCGCGGCCGGCCAGGGCGGCGAGGCATTGGCCGCCGCTCAACCGGGCGGCCGGCGGGGGCGACGGCGTCGCCGCGCCGCCGCAACCGGCCAGCACCGCCGCCAGCATTGCGAAAACCGAGGCGCGGTGGGGCCGACTCACAGGGGCTCCGCGGGCGCGACCGCGTTACCCGCCTGATCGCGGATCACGGCCATCGCTGCCGACCCTCGCTACCAATCGCGGACGCGCGAAGGATCGGTACCAAATGGCGCGGAAAGATGGCGACGCGCGGGCCATGCCGGAGTCGGACTATCTCAGCAGCGCCGCGAACTCGGCCAGCACCGCGCGGTAGACCGCGCGCTTGAACGGGACGATGCAGGCCAGCACCTGGTCGGGCGGCGACCATCGCCAGGCGTCGAATTCCCGGGTTTGCGCGGTCAGATCGAAGTCGTCGTCGGTGCCGGTGAAGCGCAGCGCGAACCATTTCTGCCGCTGGCCGCGATAGCGGCCCTTCCAGACCTTGCCGACCAGCCCGGGCGGAAGATCATAGCGCAGCCAGCCGCTGGTTTCCGCCAGCAACTCGGCGCGGTCGGTGCCGATCTCCTCCTTCAGCTCGCGCAGCGCCGCCTGCCGTGGCGTCTCGCCGGCGTCGATGCCGCCCTGCGGCATCTGCCAGGCCTCCGGCGTGTCGACCCGGCGGGCGACGAAGATCTTCCGTTCGGCGTTCAGCAGCATGATGCCGGCGTTGGCGCGGTAGGGCAGGTCGTCCGCCCGCCGCCTGCCGGTCTTCGCCACGGTTCAGCGCGGCAGCTGGCGATCGGCGATCGCCGACACCGGCGCCAGGGCGATACCCCTCTCCGCCAGGCCGGGGATCCAGGCC
This sequence comes from Alphaproteobacteria bacterium, assembly GCA_036445335.1. GTDB lineage: Bacteria > Pseudomonadota > Alphaproteobacteria > DSM-16000 > Inquilinaceae > JAZFQW01. The sequence continues at coordinate 6,829 of JAZFQW010000552.1, forward strand.
GCCAGGCGCTCGAAGGTGACCGGATAGGGAGACGCCAATCCGACCGCGATGCCGCGATTGCGGGCGATGTCCTCGAGCTCCTGGAGCCGCAGATCGATCACGTCACGTTCGGTGACGCCGTCGACGATGCGGTCGTTGATCACCCGCGCCAACCCGACGTCGTCGGCAACCATACCCACCAGGCTGCGCGGCGCCGACCGGCTGTCCAGGAACAGCAGGCCACGGGTCGCCAGCGCCTCCAGCACCGGGGTCAGCACCCCCTCGGCCATGGTGAAGCGCGAGCCCATGGTATCCAGCACGCCGACATAGCCGGTGCCGCGGCCCAGCACCCATTCAAGCCGCTGCAGATTGGCCGCCGGTTCCAGCGATGTCAGCAGGGTATGCGGCCCGGGATCGTCGCGCGGATAGGTGTCCGGTTCCATGGGCACCATCAGCATGGTCTCGTGGCCGGCATTGCGGGCCTGCCGCATCCAGGTGTCGAGATCACGGGCGTACGGCGTGAAGGCCAGCGTGACCGGGCCCGGCAGGCGCTGGATGGCGGTCTGGGTCGCGCCGCCGGCATACCCCATGTCGGTGATCACGATGGCGATCCGCGGCCGCGGGTCGGCGGTATCGAACGGCCTGGCGTAGACCTGCCAGGGCACTCGCCCGTCATTGGCGATGCGCGGCAGCGGTCCCGACACGCTGTCTTCGATCAGCTCCGGGATCGGCGCGACGTCGAGGGTGATCTGCGCCGGCTCGACCATGGCGGCGGATGTCGGGGCGCCGTCATCGCCCGGCGGCGTGCCCGGCCGGGCCGGCGACGCCGCCGACCCGTCGCCGTGGTCCGCGGGCGGCAGCAGGTACACCGCCCGCAGCGAGGCGCGATCGGCCTCGTCGCGCAGATTCTGCACGGTCGTGTCGGCGACCAGCGCCAGCCACAGAACGATAGCCGCGACAGCCGCGACCACCGCCGTGGAGGCGATGGCCAGCACGCTAACCCGGCGTGGACCCGGCGTGGCGGCGGCCGGCCGGCTGCGGGCTCTGCGGTCCGTCACACGGCGTCCCCGCCGGTGGCCGGTTACATCAACCGGCTAGTTCACCGCCCGCTGCCCGAACAGGGCGACGCCGCGCAACAGGTCGATGGCGCGCGCCAACTGGTAGTCGAAGGGTGGCTCGTCGGCGGTCGCCTCCAGATCGCCCGGTGCCAGGTCGGCGTCGCCGTTCTCGGCGTCCTCGTTGATCAGGGCGCCGCGCAGGTCCGCCTCCCGCCGCCCGCCGACGTCGAGCTCCTCGATCCGCGCCTGCGCCACCTCTATGTCCGGCTCGATGCCCAGCGCCTGGATCGACCGGCCCGACGGGGTGTAGTAGCGCGCCGTGGTCAGGCGCATGGCGCCCTGTCCGGGCAGCGGAATGATCGTCTGGACCGACCCCTTGCCGAAGCTCTGGGTGCCCAGCAGCACCGCGCGCCCGTGGTCCTGCAACGCACCGGCGACGATCTCGGACGCCGACGCCGATCCGCCGTTGATCAGCACCACCACCGGCAGGCCCTCGACCAGGTCGCCGGGATGGGCGTTGTAGCGCTGGGCCAGATCCTCGTTGCGGCCGCGGGTCGAGACAATCTCGCCCTGCTCCAGGAACACGTCGGACACCGCGACCGCCTGATCGAGCAGGCCGCCGGGGTTGTTGCGCAGGTCTAGCACGAAGCCGACCAGATCGCCGCCCAGCTCGGTGGCGATCTGCTCGATCGCGTTCTTCACCCCCGATTCGGTCTGCTCGGTGAAGCTGGCGACACGGATGTACCCGACATTGCCTTCCGTCCGCGAACGCACCGACTGGACGCGGATTATGTCGCGCGTGATGGTGACGTCGAACGCGTCGATGTCGCTGCGCAGGATGGTCACCGTGATGTCCTCGCCGACCGCGCCGCGCATCCGGTCGACCGCGTCGTTCAGGGTCATGCCCAGCACCGGTTCGCCATCGAGATGGCTGATCAGGTCGCCGGCCTCCAGACCGGCGCGGTAGGCCGGGGTGTCGTCCATCGGCGTCACCACGCGGACCAGGCCGTTCTCCATCGTGACCTCGATGCCCAGGCCGCCGAACGACCCACGGGTCTGGATCTGCATGTCCTGGAAGCTATCGGCGCTCAGATAGCTCGAATGCGGGTCCAGCGACGTCAGCATGCCGCCTATCGCCGACTCGATCAGCTCCTTGTCGGTGACATCTTCGACATATTCGGCGCGGACCCGCTCGAAGACCTCGCCGAACAGGTCGAGCTGACGGTAAGTGTCGGAGCGGTCGTCCGATTGGGCGATGACCACCGCCGGTGCGACGATCACCGCGACCAGCAGCGCGGTGGCGATACGCAATTTTCTCATCCTCGTTCGCTTTCCCGGGCTCGCGCCAGACCCTGGAGCGGGTTGACCGGCTGCCCGTTGCTTCTGAACTCAAAGTACAATGTCGGGGTATCGGTAAGCTCGCTTTGCGGCAAAGCCGTGACACCGACCGGCTCTCCGGCCAATACCTGCTGACCGACACGCGCGTCAAGCCGGCCGAACCCGGCGATCAACGAATGATATCCACCGGAGTGTTCCAGGATCAAGATTTCCCCATAGGCCTTGAAGGTGCCGGCGAACCGCACCTCGCCGTCCAACGGCGCCACGACCGGCGCGCCCGGATAGGGCCGCAGCGTCAGGCCGCGGCTGGTCTCGCCGAACGCGTCGCGCTGGCCGTAGCGCAGCACGATCTGGCCGCTGGCCGGCATGATCACGCCGTTGAACACCGGCAGGGCGGACAGCCTGGCGATCATCTCGCCGTCGACCGACCGGTTGCGCCGCGCCTGCGCGGTGGCGGCCGCGGCCGATTCGGCCATCACTTGCGCCTCCGCCTCGGCCAGCCAGCGTGCCTCGGCGGCGAGCCGCTCCAATTCGGCGCGGCGGCGGTTCTCTTCCACTTGGCGGTCGGTCTCGGCCTGCTGTTGCGCCACTTCCTGTTGCCGGCGCGACTCTTCCTCGGCCTGGTGCCGCTCCAGCGCCGCGCGCTGGCGGGCCTCGGCATCGGCGCGCTGGCGCGCCAGCTCCTCCTGGCGCCGCGCCTCCTCGATCGCCCGGCGATCCTCCTCCAGCCGCGCCAGCAGGTCGCGCAGATCGCTCGCCTCGTCGGCCAGCGCCTGCAGGCGCTGTTGGACCGCGCGGCGCTGCGCCTCGGTCTCCGCCAACAGCCCTTCGCGCCGCCGCACCAGGACGCCCAGCTCGGCGATCTCCGAATTGAGCGCCGCGCGCTGCGCTTCCGCCTGGGCCCTGCGGATCGACAGCCTGAGCCTCGTGTCGGCCAGTGCGTCGAGTTCCGCGCGCAGCGATCGCGCCTCGGCCTCGATCGCCGGCATCGCGGCGCGCAGCAACACCGCCGTCCGCACCGTGTCGAGCGGTGCTTCGGGTCGCGCGATGAGCGACTCCGGCGGCACCCGCGCCAACCGAGAGAGCCCGGCCAGCAACAGCGCCAGGGTCTCGCGCCGGGCCGTCAGGCGGGCCACCCGTTCGGCCTCGTCGGCCTCCAGCACGGCCATCTCGCGCTCGACTTCCAGCAGGATCTCGTGCTGCGCCATGATGCCCAGCGACACCGTGATCATCTCGGCCCGCAACTCGCTGACCTCGCGGTCCAGCATGCCGGCCTGAACGTCCAGCTCGGTCTGCAGGCCGCGCGATTCCTCGAGGTCGCGTTCGACTTGGGTCAGGTCGCCTGGGGTCGCCTCGGGCGGCGGCTCGTCCGCCGGCGCCGGGCCGGCGGCGACCATCAGCGCCGCGGTCAACAACGCGCGGGCCGGCGCGCCCGAGCGGGCTGGCCGCAGGCGGACCGGCGCCACCCTATTCGGCGGCGCGGCGCGCCGGCGCCCGCTCGATCAAGGTGTTGCCGGTCATCTCCGCCGGCCGCGGCAAGCCCAGCAGCTCCAGCAGGGTCGGCGCGACGTCGGCCAGCCTGCCGTCATGCAGCGCCACGGCGTTGGCGGGCCCGTTGACCAGCACCACCGGCACCACGCTCAAGGTGTGGGCGGTGTGCGGCTGGCCGGTCGCCGCATCGCGCATGATCTCGCAGTTGCCATGGTCGGCGGTGAACAGCAGGACGCCGCCCTGGCGGCGCACCGCCTGCTCCAGCCGGCCGAGGCATCCGTCGACCGTCTCCACCGCCGTGATCGCCGCCGGCAGGCTGCCGGTATGGCCGACCATGTCCGGATTGGCGAAGTTGACGATCACCAGATCGTACTTGCCGCCGTCGACCGCCTCGACCAGGCGGTCGGCCAGCTCAGGGGCCGACATCTCCGGCTGCAGGTCGTAGGTGGCGACCCTGGGCGACGGCACCATGATCCGGTCCTCGCGCGGAAACCGCCGGTCCCCGCCGCCGTTGAAGAAGAACGTCACGTGCGGATATTTCTCGGTCTCCGCCATGCGCACTTGGGTCATGCCCGCCCTGGCGACCAGCTCGCCCAGCGTGTTGTCGAGCAATTTGGGTGCGAAGATCGCGCTCATCAGCGGGTCGAGCCGATCGGAATACGCGACCATGCCGCAGGCGTCGGCGAAGGCGACCGGGCGGCGCCGGAAATCGTCGAACGACGGGTCCAGCAGCGCCGTCAGGATCTGCCGCGCCCGGTCGGCGCGGAAGTTGGCGAACAGCACACCGTCGCCGTCGCGCATCCCGGCATAGCCGCCGATCACCGCGGGCTCGACGAACTCGTCGCCAGTGTCGGCGTCGTAGGCCGCCTGCATCACGGCCAGCGGATCGTCGGCCCGCGGCCCGACGCCCTCGGCGACGACCCGGTAGGCGCGCTCGACCCGGTCCCACCGCTTGTCGCGGTCCATCGCATAGTAGCGGCCATCGACGGTGGCGATATGGGCGTCGACGCCCGCGATCGCGTCGACGAAGTCGGCCATCGACGCCTTGCCGGCGCGCGGCGGCGTGTCGCGGCCGTCGGTGAATGCATGCACCGCCACCGGCACCCCGGCGGCGGCGACGGTCCGCGCCAGCGCCGCCGTGTGGTCCTGGTGGGCGTGGACGCCGCCGGGCGACAGCAGGCCCATCAGATGGCAGGTGCCGCCGCTCGCCGTCAGCGCCTCGATATGCCGCGTCAGCGCCGGATTGCGCTCCAGATCGCCGTTGGCGATCGCCGTGCCGATCATCAGCAGGTCCTGCAGCACGACCCGGCCGGCGCCGAGATTCATGTGGCCGACCTCGGAGTTGCCGATCTGCCCGGCCGGCAGGCCGACATCCTGTTCGCTGGCGCGCAGGAAGGCGCGCGGGCCGGCGGCCCACAGCCGGTCGAAATTGGGGGTGGCGCCCTGGGCGACGGCGTTGTCGGCCGTGTCCTCGCGGTAGCCCCAGCCGTCTAGCACGCAGAACACGACCGGGCGAGGACGGGACGTCTCGGTCTGATCGGTCATGGCGAGTTCCTTCAACCGGCCTATCTTATAAGCGATCCGGCGGCGCAGAGGTAGGGCATGTTGCGGTGGTCTGCGCGTCGTTGCGACGGCCGCCCGGCCGTCCGCCGCGGCCAGTGTGAGAAGTGCGGGCTAATACCAAGGATCGCTGATAGTGACCCATTTGATGGCGCGCGGCGGCCCGCCGGGCAGGCGCGGTCCGCGGCGCGATGCAGCCGCATCGGGCAAGGGTCGCAACGCACCCGGCGGGCCGCCGCGCGCCACCGCAGGCCGGGTTCCCTTGTCCGCTCGCTGCGTTGCGCTCCGCTTGCGGTGCCCAGGCACCGCGGCGCGAACCGCGCCTGACGAGCGGTCAAGGGAACCAGGTCAAATGGGTCACTATCAGCGATCCTTGGTATTAGTCGCGGTGATAGGGGTGGCCGTCGAGGATCGTCTGGGCGCGGTACACCTGCTCCGCCAGCATGGCCCTGACCATCAGGTGCGGCCATGTCGCGCGCCCGAACGCCAGGGTCAGGTCGGCCCGCCCGCGGACCGCCTCGCCGTGGCCGTCGGCGCCGCCGATCAGGAACGCCACGTCGCGGACCCCGCCATCGCGCCAGCCGGCCAGCCGGACGGCGAACTCGCCGCTGGACAGGTCTCGGCCGGCCTCATCCAGCGCCACCACCGTCGCGCCCGACGGCACCGCGCCCAACAACAGGTCGGCCTCGTGCCGGGTCAGCGCCTCGCCCGACAGCCGCTT
>JAZFQW010000553.1:0-2329 GCA_036445335.1 Alphaproteobacteria bacterium
ACGTCGCGCTCGGCGAGGGCCTTGCGTCGGCGGTCGACGTGCCGGCAGCGGCCGCGAGCAGCTGCCCCGGCGAACCGTCGTCATCGCCCTGCCGCCCACGCGACTTATTGATTGCAGTTGGCGTAGATGATGCGACAGTACCGGGCGCGGCTGGCCAGCCGGCGGCATTCCAGCTTCGCCACTTCGATCGCCTGGCCGGTTGTCGCAGCGGTCCCGAAGCCGGATGCGCCGCGGAATTCCCTCGCCTCGGCGAAGGCCCCGCATTGTCCGCTGCCGAACGAGACGCGGATCTGGCAGGTGGCCGCGCCACATTTGTCCAGCGCGCACGCGTTCGCCTCCGCCTGGCTGGCCATGTTGGTACAGATCCCGGACGGCACCGGATGCGGGGAGCCCCCGGTCGCGATCGCGCCGAAGTTTCCAGGCGGAGCCGGCGGTGGCGAGACCGCAGCGACTTCCTTTTCGGCAGCCTCGGCGGTCGCTAGAGCCACCGCCTGCGATGTCACCGGGCTCGCGGTCGCCTCAGGCGTCACGGGCGGATCACCGGTCGACGCGCCCAAGGTCTGCGCGGCAAGTGGCGGAACGGCGGTCGCCTCCTGGCGGAGTATGGTGATCTGCGACGGCGACAGAGCGCCGCTCGCCGGCGCGCCGATCGAGCGCTGGAAGGCGGCGATCCCGGCCCGGGTGCCGGGGCCGAACAGCCCGTCGATCCCCCCGCCATACAGCCCCAGCCGCTGCAGCAGGGCCTGGATTTCCCGCTTCTCCGCCCCGGTCAGTCCGGCGTCGGGCGGCGGCGGCACCGCCAGCGCCGTGGCGCCGCCGGGCGGGTCCGGCAGCGATGGCGGCGCCTGAGTCCGGGACGTTGGGCCGCTGGGCGCCTGATCCGGCGCGGCGGCCAGCGTGGCGATGCGATTACGCGCGAGCCCGGCAAACACTCCCGCCGGGAACTGCTGGAGGTAGGCCTCGAAGTCGGCCGGGTCGCTGCTGCCTTTGATCGACTCCCAAAACAGCACTTCGAGCTCGACCGACCCGTCGGGCGCGCCCGGTGACGCCGGGGGCGCCGCGGTCGGCGCCGTCGGCGGCGTGATCGCCGCCTGCTGCAACACCGCCGGCGGCGGATTCAGGTAGTACTCGTCGGCGCTCAGCGAACCGTAGACGAAGGGCTCCTGCCGGCCATTGGTCACCTGCAGCACGGTATCCCGGACCCTGCGGAAGTACTGGCCGATCTCCAGCCCCGGCTCGCGCATGTGCGCCAGCAGCGCGGTGGCGTACGGGCTGTTGGCCCCGTCGCCGTCTTCGGCGACCGCGCCGGCCCGGGTGGCGAAGGCGATCAGCGTGTCGCTCGGCGCGGCGTCGATCCGCGCCAATCCGCGGCCCACCGCCGCCGACCGGGTCGGCCCCATAGACTGCTGCAATTGCTCGGTGAACGGATTGTTTCGGCAGGCGTCGAGGATGACCACGCCGAGCTGGCGGGTCTGCGACACCTCGCTGACCAGCAGATCCGCCGACATGCCCTCGTAATTCAGGTCGCGTTCCCGCTCCAGCATCACATCCACCGGCAACAGGTAGTTCACCCCGTCCACCTGGATGCCATGGCCGGCGTAATAGGCCAATGCCACGTCCGCGGTCTCGGCCAACGCGCCGAAGGCCCTGACCGTCCGGTACATTCCCGCGGTATCGAGATCGATTCCCTCCTGGACCACGAACCCCAGTTCGCGCAGGGTCGCTGCGATCGCGAGCGCGTCGTTCCGCGGGTTCACCAGGTCGGGCGCGTTCATGTAGCTGCTGTTGCCGATCACCAGGGCGACCCGGCGGAGTTCGGCCTGGGCTCCGGACGGGCTCGCCCAGACGAACGCCAGGGCGAGGATGACGGCGGCCGTATCGCGCGCCCGCCGAATGGTGGTCGCCATGGCGCGGCGCGGCCGCCGGGTCAGGGATTTGTCAGCTGGTTTCATCGTCCACCGATATTTGTGATCTCCACTCGCCGATTGACACCGCCTTCCGGACTGCCCGGATCGATCAGGCGCGCCTCGCCCCAGCCGACATCCTGAAGCCGGCCCGGTTCGACGCACCCGCACGCCGAACTGTCCGCACTCGAGCAGCGCGTCGACCACGCCGCGACGCGCGGTATGGACGGCCGCTCGGGCACGCCCCGCCGAACCGCGAACGGAGGCGGAGCGAGCCTAACCCGCATCTCTCACACTGGCCATGGTCTGCGTCGCGTCCAGGCGGTGCGCCCGCGCCGTCGAACGCCTCGACCGTAACGTTGCTACGCTCTTCGGCCTTCTCCTGGCGGCTCGGACCGCCCCGACTGACGCAGACCGTGGCCAGA
>JAZFQW010000554.1:0-3307 GCA_036445335.1 Alphaproteobacteria bacterium
TCTTCGGCCTTCTCCTGGCGGCTCGGACCGCCCGGACGCGACGCAGGCCGTGGCCAGTATGAGAAGTGCGGGCTAGCGGTGGCGCAGAGTCTCGACGAAGTCGAACAGGCCGACCTGGCGGGCCCGCCGCAGCCGTTCGGCACGTAGGATGGCCTCGACCAGGGCGACGCTGGAGTCGATGTCGGTGTTGACGATCACGTAGTCGTACTCCGCCCAGTGGCTCATCTCGTCGGACGCCCGGGCCATCCGCTCGGCGATGACCGCATCGCTGTCCTGGGCGCGCGCCCGCAACCGGCGCTCCAGTTCGCCCGCCGACGGCGGCAGCACGAAGACGCTGACCAGATCCTGGCGCGCCGAGTTGGCGAGCTGCTGGGTGCCTTGCCAGTCGATGTCGAACAGCACGTCGCGGCCGGCGCCCAGCGCCTTTTCCACCGTGGCGCGGGGCGTGCCGTAGTGGTTGCCGAACACTTGGGCGTGCTCCAGCAGCTCCCGCCGCTCGATCATCCGGTGATAGCGCGTCTCGTCGACGAAGACATAATCGCGGCCGTCGACCTCGCCGGGGCGCATCGCCCGCGTGGTGACCGACACCGACAACGCGAGGTTGCCGCCCTGCTCGAGTAGCCGGCGCGATATCGTCGTCTTGCCGGCGCCCGACGGCGACGACAGCACCAGCATCAGGCCGCGCCGCCTGACCCCCGAAGCGGCGGAATTCGGCGTCGCCGTCACCACGGTGCCACACCGCGAGGCCGCTCGGTCGACAGCGAAAACGGCGTCACGGCTTGCGCTGTGCCGACCCGAGCAACCAGCCCGCACTTCTCACACTGGCCGCGCAGACCGTGGCCAGTGTAAGAGGTGGAGGCTAGGCTATCGCCATACCGACCGTCGATCCTCACCGCTCCCTCGACCGTTCCGACTCGATGGGCGGGATAGATACCACGTCGTCCGATCACCGGCCATCGATGCCAGGGCAATCGAGAGAATTGGGTGTTGCGTCATCGCTGCCGCCCCTTTCCGGCACCACATGCCCGTTGTCCTGCGTCATGCCACGGCCCGTCCGTGGCATCCATCCCGCCGCCAGTACGGTGGTTGAATGGATCGCCCGGTCAGGCCGGGCGATGACGAGAAGAGGAGAAGAGGCCAGCAGCCAATCAGCGCTCGATGCTGTATTCCCATTGTGCGGAGGCACAAGTGATTGTACCGGGCTGCTCTCATTCACTCGATTACAGGCCATCGATGCCGACCGCCAACGGGACCGCCGGATGCCCGGAGTGTCCGTGCCGGCCTATTCGATGTTCTGGACCTGCTCGCGTAGCTGTTCGATCGTCGCCTTCAGGTCCAGTCCGATTCGGGTCAGCTCCACGTCGGCCGCCTTCGAACACAGCGTGTTGGCCTCGCGGTTGAATTCCTGGCACAGGAAGTCGAGCCGCCGGCCGACCGCGCCGGCGGCGGCCAGCAGGCCGCGCGCCTGTTCGATATGGGCGGTCAGCCGGTCCAACTCCTCGCGGATATCCGCCTTGGCAATCAGCAGCGCCGCCTCCTGCGCCAGCCTGTCCTCGGGCAACGCCGGCGACGCTTCCAGTAGGGCGGCGACCTGGCTGCGCAACCGCTCCGTCAAGGCCGCCGGCTGCGCCTCGGCGCTGGCCTTGGCGGCGGCGACCAGCTCGGCAATGCGATCGAGGCGCCCGGTCAGCGTCGGCAACAGCCGGCCGCCCTCTTCAACCCGCGCCGCCGCGAGCCGGTCCAGCACGGCCTCCAGCGACTGCTGAATGGCCGCCTCGGCGGCGCCCCGCGCGGCCTCGTCTTCCTCCTCGACCGGCTCGATCACGCCGCGCACCGCCAACAACGCGTCGAGCCGCGGCCGCGTTGCGCCCGCCGCCTCCAACTCGCCGGCGATCGCCAGGACGTCGTCCAAGACGGCTCGATTGATCCGCAGCCGCGGTGCCGACTCGCCGACGCTCACGGACAGGTTGAGCGAGACGTTGCCGCGCTTGAAGCGCCGCGGCACCGCCGCACGGACGACCGGCTCGATCCGCTCGAAGCCGTTGGCGACGCGGCAGCGCACGTCGAGTGACTTGCCGTTGACGCTGCGCGCCTCCCAGGTCCAGACGTAGGTTCCGTGGCTGCCGTCGGCCCGCGCGAATCCGGTCATGCTGGCCACCGCCGCCGACGGTCGCGGCGCCGGTTCGGCGGTCTTGGATGCGGTCAAGGCGGGCGTACTCCGCTGGGGCTGGAGGCAAGAGTCGAGGACACGGCCCGCTTTGGTGAGGCCCGTCCCCGAGTTCTGGTATTACCATGAAGGCGGCTGACTTATAGCCCCGACCCTCCGTGCCAACAAGCATCTCGGCCGACATGCGCGATCCCACCGTCATCCTGATCACCGGCGCGTCGAGCGGCATCGGCGAGGCGCTGGCGCACGAATACGCAGGCGACGACGTCACACTGATCCTGCTGGGCCGCGACCTGGAGCGGCTGGACGCGGTGGCGGCGCGCTGCCGCGACGCGGGGGCCAGTGTTCGGCACGCCGCCGTCGACGTGACCGAGCGAGGGTTCCTCGCCGAGTGGCTGGCGGGCGTCGACGCGGCGACGCCGATCGACCTGGCGATCGCCAACGCCGGCATCTCCGGCGGCACCAGCGGCGAGGACGGCGAGAACGAGGCACAGGCGCGCAGGATCTTCGCGGTCAATCTGGACGGCGTGCTGAACACCATCCACCCGCTGATCGGGCCGATGGCGCGGCGGCGGCGCGGCCAGATCGCGCTGATGAGCTCGCTCGCCGCGTTCCGCGGATTTCCCGGCGCGCCGGCCTATTGCGCCTCGAAGGCGGCTGTCCGGTCCTACGGCGAAAGCCTGCGCGGCGCCCTCAAGCCTCTTGGCATCGAGGTGTCGGTGATCTGCCCCGGCTTCGTGCGTTCGCGGATGACTGCCGCCAACGATTTCCGGATGCCGTTCCTGATGGACGCCGAGCGCGTCGCGCGCATCGTCCGTCGCGGCCTGGCGCGGAACCGCGCCCGCATCGCGTTCCCCTGGCCGACCTACATCTTCGCGTGGGCCATCGGCACGCTGCCCCCGGCGCTGACCGACCGCCTGCTCAACCGCATGCCCAAGAAGGCGGCGTTGGAGGACGGTGGCGGCGGCCCGGTCGGGACGGCCGATTAATTGCTCCGCCGCTGCCGCCGCACGCGGCGCCAGTTGGCGACGTTGCGATTGTGCTCGGTGAGCGTCCTGGCGAAGGCGTGGCCGCCGGTGCCGTCGGCGACGAAGTACAGATAGTCGGTGTCCGCCGGCGCCAGCGCAGCCTCAAGGGCCG
>JAZFQW010000555.1:0-4254 GCA_036445335.1 Alphaproteobacteria bacterium
GTATAGGACAGGGTGTCGTCGCCGCCGATGGCGATCAGCGCCCCGATCTCCAGCTTGTCCAGTGCTTCCATGACGTGATCCGTACAGTCATGCCGTTCGCTGGACTGCGGATCGAACTTATCGTGCAGATGGTCAGGCAGATCCTTGTGCGCGACTCTGCCGGGGTTGGTGCGCGACGTGTGCAGGATCGTGCCGCCGGTCCGGTCGATTCCGCGAACGGCGTTGGCGTCGAGCACCATCAGATGTTTCCGAAGGGAGCCTTCATCATCGTGATTGGCGTGCAGCGGCCCTGCCCAACCGCGGCGGAAGCCGACGACCTCCCAGCCGAGCCTCTGGGCCTCCGTGACGACAGCCTTGATGCAGGAGTTGAGGCCCGGGACGTCGCCCCCACCAGTCAAGATGCCTATACGCACGAATCGACCCAATCGCGAATACGCCGTTGACGCCGCTTTGCAGTCACGAGAACGGATGTCGCCTTCATCAAATCTATCCGTCGCCATGGAAATCGCGGTGCGACTCCGCGACCTTACGTGTAATCGAGACTCCCGGCCGGCCCGGAAATCAACAGTTCATCGTGATACACAAGAACCTCGGCGATGTCACCTGCGGGTCGGGAACAGCCAGTGGCGACGAACAATCGACAGGGCATCACCGTGTTCGGCGGTCTCGCCTGGTTTTCAACCCGATGGGCGGGCCGGTGGACGGCGTTCGCGTGCGTCGCCGTCGCCGCGTCACGCGCCGAGGCGGCGGGCGAACAGGATGATGGCGGCGCCGGCCAGGCAGACGGCGGCACCGACCACGTCGTAGCGGTCGGGACGCATGCCCTCCACCAGCCACAGCCAGGCCAGCGACGCGGTGATGTAGATCCCGCCGTAGGCGGCATAGGCGCGGCCGGCGAACAACGCGTCGATCCGTGTCAGCAGCACCGCGAAGACCACCAGTGCCGCCACCCCGGGCACCACCCACCAGACGCTCTTGCCCAGACGCAGCCACGCCCAGAACGCAAAGCTCCCGGCGATCTCGGCGATCGCCGCGGCGATCGAAAACGCCACAGACGCCACGTCAAAGTCCCCCATGTCAGGTCGTGCGGGCTAGCCACATCAGCACGGATGGCGCGGGATCGCAAAGGGCCGTGTGCCGGCGCGGCGCCCGTCACTCCTGGTGGGCATAGGCGCGCGCGCCCATCGCGACCTCGACCTGGCAACCGCCGTCGAGGTCGATCTCGCGGTTGCCGCCGTCCCAGACCGACGGCGTGCCGGCCGCGGAGAAATGGCCAATCAGGGCGCGGCGCAGGCCCGTGGGCCGGCGGTTCGCCAGAGATCGGTGCAGTACATGGCCGTCGAACAGCACACAGGTGCCGGCGCCGGCCTCCAGCGCCACCGCGGAGCCCTCGTCGAACGGGTGGTCGACCGCGCGGGGGCTGGCGTCGTATTCGGGATCGCCGTGGAGCCGGTGGGGCCACACGCGCGCCGGCCGATGCGACGCCGGCAGGATCCAAATGCAGCCATTGTCGACCCGCACGTCATCCAACGCGACCCACGCCCCGACCAGCGGGTTGTCGCCGCTGTCGAGGTAATGCCGGTCCTGGTGCCAGGCCTGGCCCGGCGTGCCGGCCCGCCGCATCAGCACGATCGACTGCATCAGCTTCAGCGCCGGCCCGAGGACGCGCCGCAGCTCGTCGACGATGGCGCGGTGGAGCAGCGTCCGCTGGACCAGCGGCGACACCACATGGGGAAACTGCAGGCACACGAACTTCGCCAGCAATTCGGTGTCGTCGGTGTCGCCAGAGGTCCCCGAGGTTCCGGCCACGCCGCCGCGGCACAAGCGGGCCAGTTCCGCGCGCAGGGCCGTGACCGCCGCCGCATCGAACAGATCCGGCAGCACCGCATAGCCGTCGCGATCGAGCGACGGCGCCGCCTTCCCACAACCGGGTCCGGCGATCATGGTTGCTGTTCCGCGGGCCGGCGGATGGCGGTCAGCCCGCGGTTGCGCATGCCTCCACGCCGCCGGCGGCGGCGTCCCGGTCCGAGGCCGTCGCGGAGCCGCCATAGCGCTTCAGGGTGTCGGCCAGCCGAATCTCGGTCCAGCGATCGTAGACCTCGGCGATATCGGCGCCAGTGACTCCCGGTAGATCGAGAATCGTCTCGCGGTGGTTGGCCGGGCGGTCCAGATAGTCGTCCGGCAGGTAGCCCTCGTCGCGGCAGACCCTGAACAGATGGGTGCCGGGATAGGGGTAGAAGACGAAATATCCGAAGTCGTACGGCTGCAGGGCGTGGTGCAGATCGATGGTCTGCTGCATCTCCTCGCGGCTCTCGCCGGGGACGCCCAGGATGTAGTTGGCGGTCACCATCATGCCGGCCTCGCGGGTCCAGCGGAACACGTCGACGAAGCGCTGGTTCTTCGCCGAGCGCTTCATGATCTCGCGGCGCACCCGCTCGCTGCCGCTCTCCACCCCGTAGACGACATGGCGGCATCCGGCCGCGGCCAGATCGTGCAGCATGCGCTCGTTCACTGTCTCGACCCGCGCGTGCAGCGAGAACGGCACCGCGACGTCTCTGCCGTAGACCTCGCAGAACAGCGCCACCCACGGATGGTTGATGGTGAAGGTGTCGTCCAGGAAGATCACGTAGTTGAGCTGGCCGTCGCGCCGGATCTCCCGCAGCTCGGCGATCACGCTGTCGTGCGAGCGGCGGCGGCCGTAGGTGCCATTGCCGGCGTACAGCTCGTTGTACATGCGCGCGCCGCAATAGGTGCAGGGGAACGGACAGCCGCGCTGGGTCGCCATGTGGACCACGCCGTAATGCTCGTCCAGTAGGTCGCGCGCCATGAATGGCAGGTCGTCGATCGGCTCCAGCGGCGGGCGCATGCGCGGCCGCGCGCCGCCCTTGACCCAGATATTGTCGATTTCGCCGTCGCGCGCCGACCCGCGCGCCGCCACCGCCTGGACCAGGTCGAGCAGCGGCGCCTCGCCCTCGCCCAGGCAGACATAGTCGATGCCCGGGTGCTTGAGCGCCTCCTCCGGCGAGAAGGTCGGGTGCAGCCCGCCGACCACCACCGGGACGTCCAGCGCCGCGCGGATGCCGTGCAGGACCCGGCGCGCCTCCTGCCACTGTCGCGTCGTCAGCGACACGCCGACCAAATCGGGCGCCTCGCGCGCCACTCGGGCGACGACTCCATCGATCGGCGCGCCCAGAGGCACCCGGAAGAACGCCGCTTGGTAGCCGTAACGCCTGATATAGGCGGCCAGGAAGGCCGGCCCGATCGACGCCACGGCCCACTCGCTCTCGGTGTCGATCTCGAGAAACAGCACTTTCATGGCGCTGCCTTCGCCGTCGTTGCCGCGATGTCCCGATAATCGCACGGTCGGCGCCCACGGGAAACCGCCAAGAAATGGTACTCCGTTCGGCGACGTCGGCGGCCGCAGGTCAGGCCATGCTCTCGGCGAGCCACAGCGCGACGGCGAGCAGCGCCAATCCCAGCAGCATCCCCGCCATCGCGAAGCGGAACCGGCGGCGGTTGCGTACGCGCCCGCTGGTGTCGGAACCGACGGCAGCGACGGCCGCCGCGGCGTGCCGGCCGGCGACGTGTTCCGGCGCGTTGAGCCGCATCGTCTCGACAAACGTGCGGCCCAGGACGGCCTCGTCGACCTCGCTGCGCCTGGCCGGCATGGTCACGCCTTGGCGATGGCGGCGGTGAGCGTGAACGCGTTGCCCTCGGTGTCGACCACGTCGGCCAGCACGATCCCCTCGCTCCGCCGTTCGCGCGGTCCGCCGGCCACGCCGCCGCCGGCGCGCCGCACCGCCTCGGTCGCCGCCGCCAGATCGTCGACCTGAAGGGTGATTCCAGTCCGGGCCCGCGCGCCTTCGCCGCCGCCGCCATGCAGGGCGATCACCGCGCCGCCGACCGAAAGCTCGCACCAGTGCGGCGACTCGTAGGCCGGCGCGAGGCCCAGCGCATCGCGGTAGAAGCGGAGCGCCCGCGCCATGTCGGCGACCATGATCACGAACTTCGCGGAAATGACCTTCATCGGGTGTTCCTGGTTGACGGGGGAAGACCATCCGTTGCCTTCGGCGGTCGATCGCGCCATAAGCGTAACCGACTTTGCGGCGGGAGGCGACGCCATGGAAGCCTATTTCGACGCCAACCGGCGGCGCTGGGACGAGGTCGTGGACATCCACCTGAAGTCGGGGTCCGGCGCCTACCGCGTGGCCGACTTCCGGGCCGGCCGTGACGTCCTGTTGCCGATCGAGAGCG
>JAZFQW010000556.1:0-15260 GCA_036445335.1 Alphaproteobacteria bacterium
GGCTCGAGCTCAGTCAGGCCGACATCGACACCCTGACCGCGGCGCTGGAGGAGAGCCGGGCCGCCAGCGCCACCCTGACCGCCACCCTGGAACAACGCGACTCCGACCTCGAGGAGCTGAAGGCCGCGCTGGAGGCGAGCCAGACCCGGACCGCCGAAGCGGTCGCCCGGCTCGAGCTCAGCCAGGCCGACATCGACGCCCTGACCGCCGCGCTGGAGGAAAGCGGCACCACCAACGCCACCCTGTCGGCGACCCTGGAGTCGCGCGACGCCAGCATCGCCGAGTTGCAGGCCGCACTGGAGGCGAGCCAGACCCGGACCGCCGACGCGATCGCGCAACTGCAGCTCAGCCAGGCCGATATCGCCGTCCTCACCGCCGCGCTGGACGAGGCGCGGCTGGACACCAACCTGCTGACCGTCGCCGTGGAGGACCGCGAGGCCGACCTGGCCGCGCTCAGGGAGACCCTGCTGGCCAGCGAGGCCGACCGCGCGGCGATGGCGGCGGCGCTGGAGGAGACCCGGGCGGCCGGCGACGAGCTGTCCAACCGGCTGCGCCTGAGCGACGAGGAAATCCTGCGGCTCCGCGACCTGCTGGCGTCGCGGGAGTTGGCCGTCGGCACCCTGACCGCGGAACGCGACGCCGCCGCCGCGCAGCGCGACCAGACCGCCGCCCAGCGCGACGCCGAGACGGCGCGCGCCGACGGGCTGACCGTCGAACTGCGGCTGAGCGAGGAAGATCGCCAGCGGCTGCTGGCGCAACTGACGGCGATCCGCGACCGCAGCCAGGTGCTGGCGGTGGAACTGAGCGACGCCGAGGGACGCACCGCGCTGGCCCAACGCGCGATCGACGAGCGCGACATCCGCATCGACGAGCTGGTGGCGGCGATGGCGACCACCGAGGCGGCGCTGGACGAGGAGGTCCGGCTGTCCACCCAGTCGCGCGTGCTGGTCGCGGAGCTGAACCAGCGGATCGACGCCTTGCGCGACCAGTTGGCCCAGGTGCAGGTGGCGCTGGAGACGTCGGAAGCCAGCGTCGGCGACCGCGATATCGAGATCGCCGATCTGAACGCCCGTCTGAACCAGGCGCTGGTGCGGCGGATCGAGGAGCTGAACCGCTATCGCTCGGAGTTCTTCGGCAGGCTGCGTGAGGTAATCGGCCGCCGTGACGACATCCGCGTGGTCGGCGACCGCTTCGTCTTCCAGTCCGAGGTGCTGTTCCCGTCGGGGTCGGCCACCCTGCAGGCGGGCGGCAAGGAACAGCTCGACCGCTTCGCCGACACCCTGCTGGAGATCGCCGCCGACTTCCCGCCCGAGATCGACTGGATCCTGCGGGTCGACGGCCACACCGACAGGGTGCCGATCCGTACGCCCGAGTTCCCGTCGAACTGGGAGCTGTCGACCGCCCGCGCCACCGAGGTGGTGAAGTTCCTGATCGAGCGCGGCGTGCCGCAAGACCGCTTGGCCGCCGCCGGCTTCGGCGAGTTCCAGCCGCTCGACACGACCAACACCTTCGCCGCCTTCCGCCGCAACCGCCGCATCGAACTGAAACTGGATCAACGGTAGGCGGATCCCTGGAGTCACGCGCCGATCAGGGCGTGGTGCCACCAGGCTGATCCACATGGTAGTCCGCCGCGATTGCGTCCCTGGCTTCGTCGGCGTTGGCGGTGAGCCAGTCCATAAACGTCTCGAAGCCCGGCACGATCTCCTTCGCTATACACCCCTTCAGCCTAATCGCGAGGCGATCCGCTCGGCTTGCAGCCGATCCAGGAACCTCTGGAAGAACTGTCCGATGCGATCTTGCGTCCTGACCGCCTCTGTCACCCTTCGACACGCGGTTCGACCAGCGCCCCGGCGCATGGAAGCGCGCCCGGATCAGCAGCAGTCGGATCATCGGAGCGCGAAGCCCCTGATCTCATCGAACAGGACCCGCCAGGCCGGTTCGTGCCTGAGAATCACGTGATTGGCGCTCTCCAGCATGACGAATTCGGCGCCGTCGATGCCGGCCGCCAGATTGCGGCCCTGGTCCAGCGGCTGGACGCCGTCGTTGCGGGCATGAATGACCAGCGTCGGGACCGTGACCCTGTCCAGCAGATCGCCGACATCGAAGCTGTCCACGGCGGCCCGAAGGCTGGCGGCGTTCTCCGGCGACGTCGTCTGCCGCTGCAGATCGACCAGCGAGTCGATCTGCTCTCTCGTCCCGTCGGGGATGTACATCGAGGCAAAGGCCTTGAGGAAAGGGCTGCCCGGCTTGCCCCAGCCGTGGCGGATCAGCGTCAGCAGGGCCTCGCCCTGCTCCCGCTCCTCCACCGCGCCCCTGACCAGCCGGCCGCGCACATAGCCGCCATGCAGGATGAGACGGCTTACCCGCTCGGGGTGGCGCGTGGCATAGGCGATGGCGATGGGCGCCCCCTGCGACGAGCCGTACAGGGCGAATGTTTCGAGCCCGGCGCAGTCCACGACGGATTCGAGGTCGGCGACGAAACGGGCAAGGGAGAAATCCCCCACTTGCCAGTCGGACAGGCCGTTGCCCCGCTGGTCGTACCGCGTGACTCGGAAGTCCTTGCCAAATTCGTCGAGAAATGGGCGCCAGACCGGGCTGTGCCAGTCGTGCTCCAGATGGGTCAGCCAATGCCCGGCCCGGACCAGCGGATGCCCTTGACCGGTGGTCGCGAAGGCGATGCGGGTGCCGTCGTCCGACGTGCAGAACCGGATTCTCTGGCCGCCCGTCGCCGAGGTGGGCTGCGATTCCGCCGATGGCGGCATAGTCCGAACCGTCGTCTCCGTGCCGCCGTCGGCCCGGACTTCGGCGACGAACCGAAACCCCCGGCGCGGAACCGTCTTGATCATCGCCTGCCGCGTCCCGTCATCGCCGATCGCAGACCGCGCGGCGCTGATGCGCGCGCTGATGGCAGCGTCCGACACGATGCGGCCGCCCCACACCGCCTCGATCAGATCATCGTGGGAAACCAGCCGTCCCGCGTTCTCGACCATGTGGCGCAGCAGGTCGAACACCTGCGGCTCGACGGCCTTCGGCCTGCCGTCGATCACAAGCTCGTATGAGCGTATATCCAACTCGCACTGCCCGAAGCGGTATCTCATGTCGCGCGGCCTGCAATCTCCAGTCAGAGGGCCCAAGCTTGGAGATTACGAGCGCGACATTGAAATGCAAGGAAAGCACAAGGTTTCGGAAAGGGTTCCTTCAAGCGATACCGGCTCATTTCGGTCAGCATCGGACGGTCCCGATCCGCAACTTCGCTGGGGAACGATCATGACCGGCACGGCGCCAGAGGACATCCGCCGCCTCGAATCCAGTGCGATCGATACGGCATTCTATGTGGCCAAGGGACGTAAGGCGCGCAGCGTCGAAGCGTATCGCGCCGTGCATTTGGGCGGGCAATACGTTCGGAGTCTGTCGATCGTGTTGCGCGGGTTCATCGCAAAGATGGCACCATGGGAGGGGCTAGTTGAGAATATGAAGCCGACGACCAGTAGGAGAGTCCGATGGCACGGGCACCGTTCCAGGGCAGCGCGCATGACGCGGTCGGCCAGCTGATGGCCGAGGTCGAGCGCCTGCGCACCTCCAACGAGCGCCTGCTGGGCGCGCTTCGGCGCGTTGTCGACGCCTATGACAGCCGGGAGACGCTGCCGGAAGCCGTGGAGTCCGCGCGCAACGAAGTGGTCCGCGCGCTCAAAGGGCGGTAAGCGGGTCGCCGGAGCCGCGCATCACCGAGGCGAAGGCATAAGCCGCCGCTCCAGGAAGACCTCATCGCGGCGGGCCTTGACAGTTGTTTCCGTGACATTGGGCGACGCCGTCGCCGCTCGGGCTTGAGGCGGTCGTGGTTCGCGGCTGTCCTTCCCGGTTTGGCGCTACTCGCCGGCCAGCGCCTCGGGCCGGCCGGTGTCGCCGATGTCGAACTGCAGGGCGGCCAGGCGGGCGTACAGGCCGCCCTGGCGCACCAGGTCGGCGTGGCTGCCGCTGGCGACCAGCCGGCCGCGGTCCAGCACGGCGATGCGGTCGACGTTCTGCACCGTCGCCAGCCGGTGGGCGATCACCAGGGTGGTGCGGCCCCGCATCAGCTCGGTCAGGGCGCGCTGGACCACGCGCTCGCTTTCCGCGTCGAGCGCGCTGGTCGCCTCGTCCAGCAGCAGCACCGCCGGGTCGCGCAGGATCGCCCGGGCGATGGCGATGCGCTGGCGCTGGCCGCCCGACAGGCGCACGCCCTTCTCGCCCAGGAAGGTGGCGAACCCCTGCGGCAGCGCCTCGATGAACTCAAGCGCGTGGGCCGCCTCGGCGGCGGCGCGCACCTCGGCGTCGGTCGCCTCGGGGCGGCCATAGCGGATGTTCGTCTGCGCGTCGGTGGAGAAGATCAACGGGTCCTGCGGCACCAGGCCGAGGCGGTCGCGCACCGCCGCCGGGTCAGCGGACCGGACGTCGACGCCATCGAGCCGCAGCACCCCGGCCTGGGGGTCGTAGAATCTGAGCAACAACTGGAACACGGTGGTCTTGCCGGCCCCCGACGGCCCCACCAGGGCGACCGACTCGCCGGGCTCGACCGCCAGGCCGAACCCCTCCAGCGCCGACTCGTCGGGCCGCGATGGGTAGTGGAAGGTCACCGACTCGAACGCCAGCGCGCCGCGCGCCGGCTCCGGCAGCGCCACCGGCACCGCCGGCGCGGTGATCTGCGGCTCGGTCGCCAGCAGGTCGAACAGCCGCTCGGTGGCGCCGGCGGCGCGCTGCAGGTCGCCGATGACCTCGCTGATCGCCCCGGTAGAGCCGGCGACGATCGCGGCGTAGAAGACGAACGCGGACAGCTCGCCGCCGGTGATCCGGCCGACCAGCACATCACGCCCGCCGATCCACAGGATCACGCCGACGGCGCCGAACACCATCAGGATGACGACCGCGGTCAGGAAGGCGCGCGCCCGCACCCGCCGGACCGCGGTGGCGAACGCCTGCTCGACCCGGTCGGTGAAGGCCCGGTGCTCCAGCCGCTCGTGGCCGAACGCCTGGACCGTGCGGATGCCGTACAGCGTCTCGTCGACATGGGCGCCGACATCGGCGATGCGGTCCTGGCTCTCCCGGCTCAGGCGGCGCACTCGCCGGCCGAACACGATGATCGGCACCACCACCAGCGGCACCACCAGGGCGACCAGGCCGGACAGCTTGGCGCTGGTGACCAGCAGCATCGCCGACCCGCCGAGGAACATCAGCAGGTTGCGCAGGAAGATCGACGCCGACGAGCCGACGACGACCTGCAGCACCGTGGTGTCGGAGATCAGCCGCGAGATGATCTCGGCGGTCTTGTTGGTCTCGAAGAAGCCGGGATGCAGGCCGATGACGTGGCGGTAGACGTCGCGGCGCAGGTCGGCAATGACCCGCTCGCCGATCCACGACACCAGGTAGAACCGGCTGTAGCTGGACAGCGCCATCACGATGACCACGACCAGCAGCACCAGCAGCGCCTGGTCCAGCAGCGCGGCGTTGCCGGCGGAGATGCCGTGGTCGACCAGCGCGCGCAGGCCGAGCCCCAGGCCCAGCACGGTCACCGCCGCCGCCACCAGCGCGACCATCGCGCCGACCATCTGCCAGACATAGGGCGCCAGATACGGCAGCAGGCGCGCCAGCAGCTTAAGGTCGGCCCGTTTCGGGCGCCCGTCCTTGCGGCCGGACTTCTGGTCGGTCTCCATGTAGGTGGGCTCGCGAAACACTGCGGAGGGTCCGCCTCGTTGCGGTTGGACGGGTCGGGCGCGGCAACCGGCCGACGCGGACGACCCGCAGGGCCGCCGACCCGGCGCCGCGGCGGCCCGCCCGCTGATATAGCAATGGTACCGCGTGGCAACAAGCAAGCCGGGTATTGTGGGGCCGGTATATCGATTTCTCGGGAAATCCGTATGCCGTCCGCAACAATCGCCGGCTTGCATAATTCGACCGGCTTCGCTATACACCGCGCCTGTTTTGCCGGAGCGCGCCGCCATGAAACCCGACATCCACCCCGAGTATCACGAGATCACCGTCGTCATGACCGACGGGACCGAGTTCAAGACCCGCAGCACCATGGGCAAGCAAGGCGACACGCTGCGCCTGGACATCGACGCCAAGACGCATCCGGCCTGGACCGGCGTGCACCGGGTGCTGGACCGCGGCGGCCAGGTCGCCAAGTTCAACAAGCGGTTCGCCGGCCTGAAGATCAAGTAACGGCGCCCTACGACGCGACCGTTCGACGGGGTCCGATGGGGCGCCCCTGGCCCACATATCTCAGCCGGGACACCGGCAACACCGCCCCATAATCACCAGTTTGCCGTAGTCGGATGGCGATCTTTGCCAATCTCGACGATGGAGCGCCGCATGCGACCGACCCTCCAGCACTGTCCGCAACGACCGTTTTACCGGCTTTTCGCCCTGTTGCTGGTTGCCGGCATGTCGGTTCCGGCGCTGCCGGCGGGCGAGGCCGCGGCCGACTCGCGCCGGACCAGATACGAATACGAAGTCGGCGGATGCCGGTACGAATACAAGGAGGACGACCGCGGCTACAAGGTGGAGTACCGCTGCCGCGACCATAGCTACGGCGCGCCGGACTACAAATACGAAGTCGAGTTCGACGGCTGCAAGTACGAGTACGAACAGGACCGCGACGGCTACAAGGAGGAATACCGCTGCCGTCGCGACGCCCCCCGCTACGTTGCCGGCCAGGGATTCTGGCCCCGGCATCACCTGTCCGGTCCCGGCGTCGCCATGGGGGCGCCGTTCGACATCGGCGGCGGCACCTGTAACCGCGAGCTGGTCGGCCAGGTGCTCGGCGGCGTCACCGGCGGCGCCCTGGGCTCGGCCATCGGCGACGGTTCCGACACCGCAGCCATCGTCGGCGGCGCGATCGTCGGGTTGCTGATCGGCGGCGAGATCGGCCGCACCATGGACCGGCAGGACCATCAGTGCGTCGGCCAGGTCCTCGAGCACGCCCAGGCAGGGCAACCGGTGGCGTGGCGCAACCCGGGGACCGGCGCCCAGTACCAGGTCACGCCGCTGGAGAGCTTCGACGACCCGCAGGGCCGCTACTGCCGCGCCTACACCTCGCTGGCCGATATCGGCGGCCAACGGCGGGAGGTGACCGGCACCGCCTGCCGCCGCCCCGACGGCACCTGGGAGATCACCGGCTGAGAAGCGCTCTGGTCGGACCCGGGCAAGTGGCCGCGTAACGGGCGACGGAGTGTGACGCGCTACAATCCCTTCGCCCGGTCCCGCAGCACGAACTTCTGGATCTTGCCGGTCGAGGTCTTGGGCAGGTCGCCGAACACCACCGTGCGCGGGCACTTGAAGTGGGCCAGGTGGTCGCGGCAGAAGGCGATGAGCTCGTCGGCGGTGGCGCCGGCGCCCGGCTTCAGCGTCACGAAGGCGCACGGGGTCTCGCCCCATTTGTCGTCGGGGCGGGCGACCACGGCGGCCTCCAGCACCGCGGCGTGGCGGTACAGCGCGCCCTCGACCTCGATGGTCGAGATGTTCTCGCCGCCGGAGATGATGATGTCCTTGGACCGGTCCTTCAGCTCGATATAGCCGTCGGGGTGCATCACGCCCAGGTCGCCGGTGTGGAACCAGCCGCCGGCGAAGCTGTCGCGGGTCGCCGCCGGGTTCTTCAGGTACCCCTTCATGGTGATGTTGCCGCGGGTGAACACCTCGCCCATGGTCGCGCCGTCGGGCGGCACCGGCGCCAGGGTGTCCGGGTCGGCGACCATCAGCCCCTCCTGCACCGGATAGGTCACCCCCTGGCGCGCCTTCAGCGCCGCCTGCCGCGCCGCCGGCAGCTCGTCCCAGTCGTCGTGCCAGGCGCAGACCACGGCGGGGCCGTAGACCTCGGTCAGGCCGTAGACGTGGGTGATCCGGAAGCCCAGCCGCTGCATGCCCTCGATGACGGCGGCGGGCGGGGCGGCGCCGGCGGTCATCATCGACACGGTGTGGTCGAAGTCGCGGCGGTGTTCGTCGGCGGCATTGAGGATCATGCCCATGACGATCGGCGCGCCGCACAGATGGCTGACCCGGTGGTCGGCGACGGCGTCGTACACCGCCTTGGCCTCGACCCGGCGCAGGCAGACATGGGTGCCAGCCATCGCCGTGATGGTCCAGGGAAAGCACCAGCCGTTGCAGTGGAACATCGGCAGGGTCCACAGATAGGTCGGATGGTGCCCCATCGCCCAGACCAGGACGTTGCCGATGGCGTTCAGATAGGCGCCGCGGTGGTGGTATACGACGCCCTTGGGATTGCCGGTGGTGCCAGAGGTGTAGTTCAGCGCGATCGCCTGCCACTCGTCGGCCGGCCCCGTCCAGTCGGCGTCGGGATCGCCCTCGGCCACCAGCTCCTCGTAGGTCGCCTCGCCCAGGCGCTCGCCGCCCGGGCCGGCCGGATCGTCGATGTCGATCACCAGCGGAATGTCGTCCAGCTGCGCCAGCGCCGCCTTGACGGTCGAGGCGTACTCGGTGTCGGTAATCAGCACCTTCGCCTCGCCGTGGCGCAGGATGAACGCGATGGTGGCGGCGTCCAGGCGCACGTTCAGCGCGTTCAGCACCGCGCCGGCCATCGGCACGCCGAAATGCGCTTCCAGGACTTCGGGCACGTTGGGCGCAATCACCGTGACCGTGTCGGCCACGCCGATGCCGCGGCGGGCGAGCGCCGACGCCAGCCGCCGGCACCGCGCATACGTCTCGGCCCAGTCGCGCTGTATGTCGCCATGGATCACCGCCGTACGTGCCGGGTACACGGCGGCGGTACGGGCGAGGAATGACAGCGGCGACAAAGGCTGGTAGTTCGCCGGCGCCTTGTCGAGGTTCGTCTGGTACGGATCGTTCGGACCGGCCATGATGTCATGCCTCCCTGAGGGCCCCGGCTTCGTCGTCGCCATTCTAGCGCCCTCGCGCGCGTCGGAAACCCGCCGGCCGGTCGGCCGGACCGGCGTGTCGAGCACTCAATTTTTAGTGAAAACAGCGGCGGTCAGGGGCATATTCGATAGTGGGCCTTCGCCGCCGGAACGAGCAAGGGGTGTCGACTCATGCACGACTTCGAATTCGCTGTCCGCAATGCCAAAGAGGAGATGCGCGTCGCCGACGCCAAGGCGACGGCCGTCACGTCGGCGTTCGCCCGGCTGGAAACGGCCAAGGTGGACGCCCTGCCCCTCGACATCGAGACCGCGACGCTGCAGGACGTCGAGGCGCACAGCGAGACGATGAACGGCAACATCGCCGAGCTGATCATGAGCCTGGACGAGGTGACCGCCGGTTTCTCCAAGGAATTCAGTGCAATGCGCGACCGCACTGGATGGGAGACCGTGGTCGGCTGGTTCTCCGGCGCGAAGGCCGACTCGATGCGCGCCGAACGCATCCGCGTTGCCAGCATCGACGACAACCTCCAGGACCTGATCGGCAAGTCCAACACCATCGTGGAAATCCTCGACCAGCAGCTCGGCAGCCTTGAGACCCAGAAAACCAAGGTGGAGGGCAACCTGCAGCGCACGCTGGAGGACCGCGAGCAGACCGTCGCCGAGCTGGAGGGCGTGCGCGCCGAGCTGCAGGCGCTGGACCCCAAGATCATCGACCTCGAAAACCGCGTCTCGATGGCGACCGATCCGGCCGAGCGGACCAAGCTGGAGACCGAGCTGGCACTGCTCAACACCAAGCACAACGAACTGGTCCAGGCCGAGCAGGTGGCGCTGGCCCGCTCGCAGACCCTTGAGACCTATATCGAGAAGGGCAAGACCTGGGTCGATTCGCTGCAGAACCAGGCCGCGACCCAGATGGTCCTGATCAACAAGCTGCAGACCGACACCAAGCAGCGGGTCGTGCTCTACGACGCTCTGACCAAGTCGCTGAAGACGGCCCAGCAGCAGGAGGTCGCCCATCGGATCAACGAGATCGGCTCGGAGACCGACAAGGAGGCGCAGGCGGCGATGGCGGCGATCGGCTCGGCGACGCAGTCGCGAATCGCCGACATGATGGAAGGCCACGAGGACAACGTCGTGTTCGCCCGCAAGGTGCTGGAGGAAAAGGCCAAGGCCGACGAGCGCTTCGCCCGGCGATTCGCCGAGATCGTCGAAAAGCACGACAAGAACCTCTACGGACCGTCGCCGTAGTACCCACCATCATGGGAGGATGATACGTATGATCGCGTACCGCGCCCGCCGGGCAGGAAGCGTCGCGCCGGCGACGCAGCGCATCGGCAAGCGGCGCTGACGCCCTCCGGCGGTCGCGCGGGGACGCGACCCTCCGGGCGGCCTTGCAGTCCCTTCGGACGGCGTCGCGCGGCCCTCGTGGTGCGCTGCATCACCGCGGACCGCGCTCCTGGCCGAAGGGTCTGCAAGTCCGTCATACGTGTCATCCTCCCATGATGGTGGGTACTAGCCCGGTGACGCGACGCGACGACGGACCAGCGCCCACTCGGCCCCCGAAGGTCAGAAACAGGAGCCTCATTGCCCTCACCCGGTCTGGACATCACCGACGCCGACTCCTGCCGCCGCTATTTCGGCACGCTGGATGAGATCGTGCACCGGTTTCACGACCTCGCGGCGGAGATGTCCTCGGCACCGCTGTCGGCGATGCTGGCCGGGTTGGAGACGGCGGCGGTCCGGGACCACCTGATCCGGCTTGCCAACACCCTGACGGCGCTGTCGATCAAGCACCGCCTGACCGGGTCCGCCGCCCACAAGCGGGCACAACGCCTGACCATCGACCGGACCGAATCGGGCTATCCGCTGTTCCAGGAGGTCGTGCAGATGACCGCCGACGTCGCCGACGCCGACCACCATCTTGCCGACCTGCCCGAGCGCGACGCCATCAAGGCGGACATGATCGACCATGTCGTGGAAAGCCGGTCGATGCCGCGCGACCTGCAGGTCACCATGTGCCGGCGGCTGTACTTCGAGATGCTGGCCGCGGCGCCGCTTTTCCTGGCCCAAACCCCGCCGCAGCTTGCCGCCATCGGCGACGAGGACGCCGAGGTCCGTCCCTACTTCGTCGACTGGTCGGTCTATGACACCCAGCGCAACCTGCCGAACCTCTATTTCATGGCCCTGGAAGAAACCGGCGACCGGCCGCTGGTCCACCACGACCGGCGCTGGAGACAGGTGGCGGAACACCTGCTGGCCCAATCCCTGTCGAGCCTCAAGCTGCTGACCATCGCCCGCGGGTTCGACAAGGACTTCCCCGACATCCATCCGAAGTATCTGCGGCGCGTCCACCTGGGCCCGATTTATTCGAACCGGTTCACCCGGCACACTGACGTCGTCCAGGACCTGTTGGCGGAGGGCGACAGCGAACCGGGACAGGACTGGATCTTCTGCTGGACGGTCGAGACGCTGCGGTCCAAGCACGCGCAGGAGACGTCGACCGGCCTGTTCGGGCGGGTTCAGAGCGAGATCTACGACATCGATCCGCATGCGCCGGAGGAGCTGGAGGCCGGCGCCTCCGCCGTCGAGCGGTGCATGATCCTGCCCTACCGGCCGTATCAGCGGCTGGTCGACCGCGACGTGCCCCAGCTTCGCGGGGTGCGCAAGTTCGTCGTGGGTCCCGACGACATGGTCCTGCGGCAGGCCTGAGGCGGAACGAGAAGGGAGGATACGCAGGCAATGACCGGCCAGTCGCTCATGGAGATCACCGAGGCGGACATCCAGAAGCATTATCCGCAGGCCTACCAGCTGCTCAATTCGTTCGACTATGCGCCGCGGATCGGCCATGCGGCGCCGTCTGCCGCCGGGCGCTCTCGCGGCATCCCGAAGCGGCGCGGCTTTCGCTCCACGACACCGGGACTGGCGGCCGCGGCAGGTCCGTCGACCGGCGTGTCGGTGCTGAAACGGATCCAGGGGATCGACAGCGCGGACCCGCTGCAGAGCGAGACCCAGGTCCTCATCCTGCGCAGCCTGCGGCGCGCCATATCGGTCGCCGTCGCCGTCGCCGGGCTGTACGGCGAGCTGACCCCGCTCGACCAGCTCCAGCAACGCAACCGGCACGGGCGTCTGGCCGAGGCGCAGAAGGCCGAGTTCGCCGAGCTGCTGACCAGCGCCGCGCTGGTCGCCCTGTTCACCTTCGCCAATATGCTGGGCTACCTGGTCCGCGACGGCGGCGATGGCGGCGGACCGGAGGTCGAGGTCGGCGACGTCGACGAGATCGTGCTGGACAACCCCACCGTGGCGCTGAAGGGCGCGCTGTGGGAACTGGACCAGAAGATCGGGCGGCTGGCCGACACCGATGCCGCGTTGCAGGCGGTGGTCGCGGCGCAGGCCGAGCGGCTGATGGACGAGGTCGCCCTGCGCGGGTCCGGCGCCCGCCATTTGGAGGCCTTCGTCGCCAGGACCTACCGCGTCGAGGCCGACGATTTCCAGATCGACGGCTTCACCCCGGCCCGGCGCGCCGACACCGCGCCGCTGGTCATGACATTCAAGAAGCCGGAAGAGGTGATCGGCAACCACATCGCCAAGCATCAGTGCCTGAAGCTGGCCCGGATGCTGATGGCGTACGACTTCACCCGGCAGCTCAATCCGTTCGTCGAGCTGGGCGGGTTCACCTTCACATTCCTGGGGGACGGCAAGCCGGGCACCGGCAAGACCACCCTGATCCAGATGCTGGCGGGCCTACTGAAGGACTATTGCCAGGTGGCCGGCTATCCGTTCCGCTACGACAACCTGTCGTCGGACGCGATCGATTCCTACCAGGGCAAGTCGGCCCAGAACGCCAAGGCGTTCTTCCGCAAGATCCTGGACCCCCACGTCATCGGCTTCGGCACCATCGACGACATCGACCAGATCGCCGGGCGCCGCGACGATCGCCGGTCCTCGGCCGGCCAGCAGGAGATCACCGCGGTGCTGATGGAAAGCTTCGCCGGGGCCGGCACCGTGGTGCGCGGCAACTGCACCTTCGGCATGTTCTCCAACTATCCGGAGAATGTCGACGACGCGCTGAGGCAGCGCGCCGGCGCCCGCTTCCTGGTCGACGGTCCACGCTCGCGGGCCGACTACATCGACATCCTGCACCTGTTGCTGGGCACCAACCACGGCATTCCCGTCGGCGACCACACGCCGTACCAGACCCAGGAGATCCGGCGCGCCGTTGCGGCCTCGTACTCCAAGCACAGCCGCCCGGCCGAACCCCAGCTGGCGGTCGTCCTGGACGGGGTCGCCAAGAGCCACGGACCCGCCGACACGATCGCCAAGCTGGGCACCTATCTGAAGGCGATCCAGGACGTCGACGAGCGCTTCACCGGCCGCGCGGTCAAGAACATCACCGACGCGGTCAAGGCGCGCGCCATGGACGTGGAGATCCCCGACGAATGGATGGCGGATCCCGAGCCGTTCCTGCGCAAGGATTACGACACCAAGTCGCAGATGATCGGCGAGCTGATGAGCCCGATCACGCCGGAGATGGTCCTGCAGGAAATCAACCGCTACGCCGACGCCGAGTTCCGCTACGCCAACGTCTCCGACGAAACCGCGGTCGACGCCATGGTCCGCGACCTCCGGCTGCAGGCCGAGGCCAAGCGCCGCTACCTGGCGAAGGGCGGGGCCGACGTCGAAGCAGGCAGGTGAGGCGGGATGGCCGGCAACCCCATGCAGCGGTTGACCGACAACAATCTGATCTATGGCAACCTGTTCGAGGTGACCTCGCCGACGCTGGCCGAACGTTACAACCGCGCGCTGGCGATCCTGCACGGCCGCACGACGGCCCTGGGCAGCTTCCGCATCGATCAGAGCGGATTTTCGCCGGAGGTGGCGGAGGAATTCGGCGACCCGACTTACCTCAACCCGCACGGTTGCAATCGCCTGTTCGTCCTGCTCACGGTCGAACAGGCGGACCTGCCGCTGCTCGACGCCACGTTCTCGTGCAGCCGCGCGATCCTCAAGGGATTCATCCAGGACAACCGGGACGCGCTGTTCGCCCTGACCGCTCGCGACGCGGTCTTCGGCGAGCTGAATGATTCTGTGTACAAGATCAAGACCCTGGCCGACATCACGGCGATCAAGCGGATCCGGGTCAAGGTCCGGACCACGCGGCGGCTGATCTCGAAGTCGAACCGCCTGGCGCGCAAGATCCGCGACTTCCAGGCCAGCGACACGGCATGGTGCGACGATGCTCTGCTGCAGGAGATGATCGACCTCGCCGAAATTGTCGGCGACGTGCGCAGGCAGCCGATGGCACCGCGAAATGTGGTCTACGAGCATGGCGACTTCTTCACCACGCACCTGGGCGGCCTCTACGTGTTCAACTCCACACGCCCGCCCACGCTGGTCTACTGCGGCCCGGACGAGCAGACCCCGGCATACCAGGACGCCACTGCCGGCTTCCGCCACATTCCGATCACCGACCGCGGCGCCATGGCCCGCTTCCTGCGCGCGGCGGAACTGGCGGAAAACGTCGCCGACTATCCGGGCCTGGAGCCGGAGACGGTGTTGGCCGAGAAGCTCGACTTCATCGCCCTGGATCACGCGGCGGACGGCGGCGGACCGGCAGAGATCTGGGACTTCGAGCCGATGGCCCTGCGCCGCTATGTGCACCGCGCGGTCGACGACCTGCCCGACTCTTTCCACGACCTCCAGAGGGTCCTGCGGACCCTCGAGCAGGGCGAGGCGACGGCGCGGCTCGAACCGGAGGACCCGGGGTATTTCTATCTCCTGAGGGCGGCCGACGACGACCGCCGCGACCTGGTAAACCACCTGCTTGCGCGCCTGACGCCGCTCGATTTCCGGCAGCTGTTCATCTGCAACAAGGAGCTGTTTTACGCGCTGTACCAAGGCTGGAACGACCGCAAGCGCGCCTACGTCGCCGAATATCTGGCCCGCGGCTATCGGGGCCGGGAGGCGGCGGTGTGGCAGCGGCTCTACGGCGACCGTCCGGCCCGGCGCGGCCCGTGGGGCGCGGTCCGATGACGCCCGGCCGGCGGTGCAGCCACCGGTCCCGGACCCGCGTCGCTCGAAAACGGGGTCGACCCGTGGGAGTGATCACCGCGACCGGTACACGAGCCGGGGAGAAGGCCGCGTGAAGATTGTAGTCTGGATCCTCATGATCGTCCCGATCGTCGTCGTGCTCGGGTTCCTGCATTTCTACCTGCCCTCCAGCGACGTGGTGCGGGTCGTCGACACCGACGTGAAGCGCATGGACGTGGTCTCCCGCGACTTCGTCGCGGAGGACGCGGGCGAGCGGTTCGCGCGCACCCGCGACGTGCGCTTCATCAACGCCGTCTGGCCGGACGGGCCGCCCTGGGTCTATCGCAACGAGGAGACCGGCTGGGGGTT
>JAZFQW010000557.1:0-9545 GCA_036445335.1 Alphaproteobacteria bacterium
CTCGACGTGGACGTCGCGGCCCCAGACCGCGTCCAGCAGCCGCTCGCGGCTGAACACCCGGCGCGGATGCTCCAGGTGGTGCCTGAGCAGGCGGAATTCGGTCGGCCCGAGATGGATTTCCTGGCCACCGCGGCGGACCCGGTGCGCGGCCAGGTCCATCTCGATATCGGCTAATGCCAGCCGCTCGTCGGCCGATGTCGGCGCGGCGCGGCGCATCACCGCGCGCATCCGCGCCAGCAGCTCTGGCATCGAGAACGGCTTGGCAACGTAGTCGTCGGCGCCGCTGTCCAAGCCGCGCACCCGATCGGATTCCTCGCCGCGGGCGGTCAGCATGATGATCGGGATGTCGCGGGTCTGGGCGCTGCGGCGAAGCTGGCGGCAGACCTCGAGCCCCGAGCGGTTCGGCAACATCCAGTCCAGCAGGATGAGGTCGGGCCCTTCCTCCGACGCGACCAACAGGGCCTCGTCGCCGTCGCGCGCGCACAGGGTCGCGAACCCGTCCTTTTGCAGATTGTATGTCAGCAGTGTGACCAAGTCGGCCTCGTCCTCGACGATCAGGACACGCGGTGCGGCCTCGCTCATTCGGCGTCTCCGCTCGGCTCCTCGGGCGTGACCACGGCGAAGCTGGAGCCGTCGCCTTTCGGGCGGACGTCGTCGATCGGCCGGCCCTCGATCAGGAAGTGGATGGTCTCCGCGACGTTGGTCGCGTGGTCACCGATCCGCTCGATGTTCTTGGCGATGAAAAGCAGGTGGGTGCACGGCGTGATGTTGCGCGGATCCTCCATCATATAGGTCAGGGTCTCGCGAAACAGGCTGGTGTACAGGTCGTCGACCTCCTCGTCGCTGTTCCACGCCGCCAGCGCCTTGTCGAGGTCCCGTTCGGTATAGGCGTCCAGCACGTCCTTGATGATCTGCAGCACCAACCGGCCCATCCGCGGGATGCCGGCGACCGGCTCGACCACCGGCACCTGGCTCAGCGCGATCGCCCGCTTCGCCACGTTGGCCGCGTAGTCGCCAATGCGCTCCAGGTCCGACGCGATCTTCAGCGCGGAGATGATCTCGCGCAGGTCGGTCGCCATCGGCTGGCGCAGCGCCAGCATGCGCACCGCCGCGGCGTCGATCTCGGTTTCCAGGCGATTGAGCTTCTCGTCGCCGCGGACGACGTTTCCGGCGGCGTCGGGATCGCGCCGCATCACGCATTGGATGGCGGCCTGGAGCTGGCTTTCCGCCGCGCCGCCCATCTGGACGATGGCGTTTTTGAGCTGGTCGAGCTCCTGATCGTAGGACTTGACGATGTGGTCGGTGGACATGGGCGGGCGGCTTCTCGGCGGCGATGGGGACAGTATCGCAGATGGTGCGTCGGTCGGGCGGGCGTCAGCCGTAGCGGCCGGTGATGTAGCCCTGGGTGCGCTCGTCGGTCGGGTTGGTGAAGATCACCTCGGTGCGGTCGTGTTCGACCAGGTCGCCGAGATGGAAGAACGCCGTCATCTGGCTGACCCGCGCAGCCTGCTGCATGTTGTGGGTGACGATCACGATCGTATAGTCGGCGCGCAGCTCGTCGATCAGCTCCTCGATATGCGCCGTGGCGATCGGGTCCAGCGCCGAGCACGGCTCGTCCATCAGGATCACCTCCGGATTGACCGCGATCGCGCGGGCGATACACAGGCGCTGCTGCTGGCCGCCGGACAGCCCAGTGCCCGGCTCACCGAGCCGGTCCTTGACCTCCTTCCACAGGCCGGCGTCCTCCAGGCTCTTGCGGACGATCGCGTCCAGCTCGTCCTTGCCGCTGGCGAAACCGTGGATCCGCGGCCCGTAGGCGACATTGTCGTAGATCGATTTGGGGAACGGATTGGGATTCTGGAACACCATGCCGACGCGGGCACGGAGCTGCACCACGTCGAGCCGGCGATCGTAGATGTCCTGGCCGTCCAGGGTGATGTCGCCGGTGACCCGGCAGCCCTCGATCGGGTCGTTCATCCGGTTCAGGCAGCGCAGGAACGTCGACTTGCCGCAGCCCGACGGGCCGATCAGCGCCAGCACCTGGTTTGCGACGATGTCGAGGCTGATGCGATGAAGCGCCGGCTTGCCGCCGTAGCTCACGGCGACGTCGCGGGTCTCCATCTTGTTCGCGCCGGTCGTCTTGGCGGTCGTCGCGCCGGGCTCGGCCGTCGCGTCGATCGGCGCAGTCTCGGGCTTAGGCATGTAGGCTAGGTTGACGGTCATCGGTCTACCACCTGCGTTCGAACTTTTTGCGCAGCCATACGGCCAGGCCGTTCATCAGGATCAGGAAGGCCAGCAGCACCAACGTGGCGGCCGAGGCCTTGGCGATGAATCCGCGTTCCGGGCTGTCCGACCAGAGATAGATCTGCACCGGCAGCACGGTGCCCGGATCGGTGATGCCGTCCGGCACCGCGGTGACAAAGGCGACCATGCCGATCATCAGCAGCGGTGCGGTCTCGCCGAGCGCACGCGCCATGCCGATGATGGCGCCGGTCAGGATGCCCGGCATGGCGAGCGGCAGCACGTGGTGGGTCACCACTTGCAATGGCGACGCGCCCATCCCCAGGGCGGCCTCGCGGATCGACGGCGGCACCGCCTTCAGCGCCGCTCGGCCGGCGATTATGATGGTCGGCAGGGTCATCAGCGCCAGCACCATGCCGCCGACCAGCGGCGCCGACCGCGGGAGGCCGAAGAACTGGATGAACACCATCAGCCCCAGCAGCCCGAAGATGATCGACGGCACGGCGGCGAGGTTGTTGATGTTCACCTCGATCACGTCGGTCAACCTGGTCTTCGCGGCAAACTCCTCGAGGTAGATCGCCGCGGCGACGCCGATCGGGAACGCCAGCAGGGCGGTCACCACCAGAGTATAGAGCGATCCGACGGTCGCCCCCCAGATGCCGGCGAGCTCGGGCTGGCGGCTGTCGGCGGTGGCGAAGAAGCCGGCGTTGAAGCGGGTCTCGATCAGCCCCGCGGCGGTCAGTGCGTCGAACCAGCCGATCTGCTGGTCGGACACCCGCCGGCCCTGCTCGGCCGATCGGTCGATCGCCCCCTTGGCGAGCTGGTCGATGTCGTCGCCGACCGGGGCCGACAGCGTGACCGTGCCGCCGATGAGCGTTGGATCGTCGAGCACCATGCGGCGCAGCGCGAAGCCGGCGCCCGGGCTGACTATGGCGCGCAATTCGCGCCGCGCCCGGCGTTGCGTCACGTCGGGGAATCGGACGTACAGCGCGCGGCTGGCCAGTACCTGGTAGTCGGCGGCGCTGAGCGCCTGGCGGGCGCGCGTCCCGGCCGGGTCGATCACCTCGGCGTCCAGAAGCACTTCCAGCTCGACGTAGGTCTGCAAAAACGCGCCGTAGCCCTTGGCGCCGATGCTGCCCAGCAGCGCCAACAGCATCGCCAAGGCGATCACGACGGCAGCGATGCCGTACCACTTGAGGCGCCGTTCCGCGGCATAGCGGCGGCGCAGCCGCACTTCGGCACGTGCGGTACGATGGACCGAGCCGCCCATCGATGGCGCCAGGTCAGTCATATCTTTCCCGGTACCTCTGCACGACCCGCAGGGCGATCACGTTGAGGCACAGGGTGGCGGCGAACAGCACCAGTCCCAGCGCGAACGCAGACAGGGTCTTGGCGCTGTCGAACTCCTGATCGCCGACCAGCAGGGTGGCGATCTGGACCGTCACCGTGGTCACCGCCTCGAACGGATTGGCGGTCAGGTTTGCGGCCAGTCCGGCGGCCATCACCACGATCATGGTCTCGCCGATCGCCCGGCTGGCGGCCAGCAGGACGGCGCCGACGATCCCCGGCAGGGCGGCCGGCAGCACGACCTGGCGGACCGTCTCGGCGGTCGTCGCGCCGAGCGCCGCGGAGCCGTCGCGCAGCGACTGCGGCACCGCGTTGATCACGTCGTCCGACAGCGATGAGATGAAAGGAACGATCATGATGCCCATGACGACACCCGCGGCCAGCGCGCTGTTGGCCGAAACGTTGAGGCCCAGGAAGGCGCCGATGTCTCGGAATACCGGGGCAACGGTCAGGATGGCGAAGAAGCCGTAGACAACCGTCGGGATGCCGGCCAGGACCTCCAGCGCCGGCTTGACCGCCGCCCGGATCCGGCGCGGCGCATAGTCCGAAAGGTAGATCGCCGACAACAGCCCGACGGGCACGGCGACGGCCATGGCAATGAGGCTGACCAGCACCGTGCCGGCGAACAGTGGCACCGCCCCGAAGCTCCCCGACGACCCCACCTGGTCGGCGCGCAGGGCCATCTGCGGGCTCCATTTCAGGCCGAACAGGAACTCGCTGAACGGCACCTTGGCGAAGAACCGAAGGCTTTCGAACAACAGCGACAGGACGATGCCGAAGGTCGTGACGATCGCCAGGGTCGAGCACAGCACCAGCAGCCCGCCGACGATCGCCTCGACGCGGTTGCGCGCGCGGAACCGCGGCGTCACCCGAGTCCGCGCGCCGGCCAGACCCAGCGCCGCCAGGGCGGTGCCCACGGCGAACAACGCCCACCGGGACAGCCCCTGCAGATTGCTATAGTGCGCCGCCGCATCGAGCAGCTTGGGGTCGGGCCGGCGGCTGGCGATATCGCCGGATGCCAGGTTGCGGATATCGGTCATCAACAGCCGCACCTGCGCCTCGCCACCGTCGGCCAGCCCCTCCGGCAGTGTCCTCAGCACCAGGCCGTCGATCAGCCAGGGCGCGACCGCCAGCCACAGCACCATCAGCACCAGCGCCGGCAGGGCACACCACAGCGCAACGAACACGCCATGATAGCCGGGCACCGAATGCAGCCGCCGCGGCTCGCCGCCGGCCAGCGCCACCGCCCGGCGCCGGCCGGTGAAATAGCCGTAAACCGACAGCAGCAGCAGGACGGCGGCGAGGACGGTGGCCGGCATGGTCGTCGTCGCTAGCGCGCCATCTCGGTAAGGTTGAGCGCGTTGTCGCGGGCGGCGGCGCGGGCAGAGTCCGGCAGCGGGATCAGACCCTTGTCCGCCAGATAACCCTCTTCGCCCGAGGCGCGCTCGCTGGTGTACTCGGCGATGAACTCGCGCATGCCGGGGATGACGTCGACGTGCTGGTTCTTGATATAGACGAACAGCGACCGCGAGACGCCGTACTGGCCATCCAGGATGGCCTCGAAGGTCGGCTCGACGCCGTCGATCGGGTTGCCGGCGAGCCGGTCGTAGTTCTCGTCCAGAAACGAGAAGCCGAAGATGCCGAACGCCTCCGGAGTGCCGACCAGCCGCTGCACGATCAGATTGTCGTTCTCGCCCGCTTCGATGAAGCGGCCGTCTTCGCGCATGGTCGCGCAGACCCGTTCGAAGCGGTCCTCGTCGGTCGCTTCCAGCGCCGCGATCGCCGGGTAGGCCTCGCACCCTTCCACCATGACCAGCTCGACGAAGGCGTCGCGCGTGCCCGAGGTCGGCGGCGGGCCCAACACCTCGATCTCGATCGCCGGCAGCGACGGATCGATGTCGCTCCATCTTGTATGGGGGTTGGCGACGACTCTGCCGTCGACCTCGACTTCGGCGGCCAGCGCCGCGAAGACCTGTGCCTTGGTGACGCTGATCCGTTCGGCACCCAGCGCGTTGGCCAGGACGATACCGTCGAAGCCGATCTTCATCTCGGTGATGTCGGTTACGCCATTGGCCCGGCAGGACGCGAATTCCGAGTCCGTCATCGGACGCGAGGCGCCGGTGACGTCCGGGTGCTCCTCGCCGATGCCGGCGCAGAAGAACCGCATGCCGCCGCCGGTGCCGGTCGATTCGATGATCGGCGCCGGGAATTCGCTCGATTGGGCGAACCGTTCGATCACCGTGGCGGAGAACGGGAAAACGGTGGAGGAGCCGACAACTCGGATCTGATCGCGGGCCTCGGCGGCGCCGGCGGTCAGGACCGCCACCGCTGCCGACATGGCGTAGACCGTTTTCATGGTGTTACGAACCTCTGGATTAGCGACATCGCGGCATGGACCCTTGCCCGCACCTCTCACACTGGCCACGGTCGCCGATCTATTTACGACAGTTCTGTTACAGTTTTTTGACAGCGGCCACGAAAATGAACACGGCGCGGCCGGCCTCGCCATCGCCTCAGCCTCGCCGCGCCGCGCCGCCGGCTGCGACGGCCGTCACGGCGCGGACCGGCAGGATGACGGTGAAGGTGCTGCCCTCGCCGATCGTGCTGTCGACGGTCAGGCGGCCGCGATGGCGGCTGACGATGTGCTTGACGATGGCCAGCCCCAGGCCGGTGCCACCGAGCGCGCGGCTGCGCGCCGGGTCGACCCGGTAGAACCGCTCGGTCAGACGCGGCAAGTGGCGCTTGGCGATACCGTCGCCGCGGTCGCGCACCGAGACCGCCACGGCGCGGCCGGCGCCGGGGTCCTGGGTCGGGGCCAGCGACACCGTCACCTCGGTTTCCGGCTTGCCGTAATTGATCGCGTTGTCGATCAGGTTCTGAAACACTTGGGTCAGCTGGTCGGAGTCGCCGATCACCGGCGGCAGGTCGCCGGGGCCGTCCAGGCGGATCGTCATCCGCCGGTCGCGCGCCTTGATCTCCAGGGTGCCGATGACGGCGTCGGCCACGCGCGGCAGATCGACCAACTCGGTCGGCGGCGTGTGTTCGTCAAGCTCGATGTCCGACAGCGCCAGCAGATCGCTGACCAGGCGCGACATCCGCCCAGTCTGCTGGTGCATGATGTCGAGGAACCGGTCTTGCGCCTCCTCGTCGTCGCGCGCCGGCCCGCGCAGCGTCTCGATGAACCCCGCAAGGGTGGACAGCGGCGTGCGCAGCTCGTGGCTTGCGTTGGCGACGAAATCGGCGCGCATCTGCTCCGATCGCTTGATCGCAGTGATGTCGTGCAGGGTGACCAGGGCGGCCGGCCGGGCGGTCCGGTCGGCGGGCGGTGCTGGTGCCGCCGCGTCGGTATCGGCGGGCAGGTCGGCGAACGGCTTGATCGCCGCCTCGAACACGCGCTCGACCGGCACCGGCCGGGTGAACGCGATGGTCTCGCCGCCGCCGCCGGCCAGCGCGCGATCGACCGCCGCCAGCACGTCGGGATGGCGCAACGCCCCGGCCAGGTCGCGGCCGACCATCTGGTCGCCGAACGTGCGCCGGGCCGCGTCGTTGGCGCGGGTGACGGTGCGGCCGTCGTCGACCAGCAGGATCGGCCCGTCGATCGCATCGATGATCGCCGCCTCGCTGTGCAACCTGGCGGTTAACGACCGCTCGCGCCGGCGCCAGCGGCGCTGCAGCACGGCGATCGAGCCGGCGAAGCGGTGGCCCAGCTCGGTCGCCAGCCGCGGCGGCGGCTGGTCGGCATCGCGGTCCAGGCGGCGCAGATAGCGGGTAATGCGGACGACGTCGCGGCCGTAGAACACGACGATCAGCGCGGCGGCGGCGGCGAGGCCCAGCACCCCCGCCAGGGCCGGACCGGTCGCCAGCAGTCCCATCCCGGCCAGCACCAGCAGCGTCGCCGCGCCGGGCGCGGCGATCAGGATCGCGATCGCCGAGAAGCGGCCGATCATGGCGGTCGACGGTCTCATGGCGCCGGTCCTATAAGCCGATTCGCCGGAAAATTCGAGCGCGCCGCGTATCGCCGCGAGGCGGTTGCGAGGCGGCGTGGCGCGCTGAGAGACGCGGGCTAGGTCTGCCGCTCGGCCTGAATGGCGTCGTGCGAGGCCATTGCGGCGGCGGTGACCAGATCGTTGGCCGTGGCGCCCATCTGCACGACCTGGGCCGGCTTCTCCAGCCCGATCAGCAGCGGCCCGATCAGCGTCGCGCCGCCCATCTTTTGCAGCAGCTTGCCGCTGATATTGGCGGCGTGCAGCGCCGGCATGACCAGCACGTTGGCAGGTCCGGACAGCCGGCAGAACGGATACAGCCGTTCCTTCAGGTCGAAATCGAGCGCCACCTCGGCGGTCATTTCGCCGTCGTACTCGAAGTCGACGCCGCGCTGGTCCAGCAGCTTGACCGCGTCGCGGACGTGCTGCGCCCGCTGCCGCATCGGCTGGCCGAAGCTGGAGAACGACAGCAGCGCGACGCGCGGCTCGTGACCCATCTGGCGCGCCTTGGTGGCGCTCTGGATGGCGATGTCGGCAAGCTGTTCCGCCGTCGGCAGTTCGTTCACCGTGGTGTCGCCGATAAACACGGTGCGGCCGCGCACCACCAGGATCGACAGGCCGTACAGAATGTGATCGGGCTGCGGGTCGATCACCCGAGTGATGTCGTCGAAGCACACCGCGAAGCTGCGCGTCAGGCCGGTCACCATGGCGTCGGCATCGCCGGTGGCGACCATGCAGGCGGCGAAGATGTTGCGGTCCTGGTTGACCAGCCGCTGGCAGTCGCGCTGCATCGCCCCCTGGCGCTGCCGCCGCTTGTACAGGAAGTCGATGTAACGCTGGTTGTGCTGGCTGATCTTGGCGTTGTGGATCTCCAGATCCTCGAAGTGCCCCAACCCGGCCGACACCATGGTATCGCGGATCCGCGCCTCGCGCCCGATCAGCAACGGCGTGCCGTAGCCGGCAGCACGGAAGGCGATCGCGGCGCGGATCGTCCGCTCCTCCTCGCCCTCGGCGAACACCACGCGCTTGGGCGACGCGCGGACCTGCTCGAAGATGAACTGCAGGCTGTCGGCAGTCGGGTCGAGGCGCGAGCGCAGCCTCTGCCCATAAGCCGCCATGTCGGTGATCGGCCGGCGCGCCACGCCGGAATCCATCGCCGCCTGGGCGACCGCCGGCGGCACCGCGCTGATCAGGCGCGGGTCGAACGGCACCGGGATGATGTAGTCCGGGCCATAGCGCAGCCGCTGCCCGGCATAGGCGGTGTCGACCTCGTCCGGCACGTCCTCGCGCGCCAGGTCGGCAAGCGCATGAGCGGCGGCGATCTTCATGTCGTCGTTGATGGTCCGCGCGCGGACG
Organism: Alphaproteobacteria bacterium; assembly: GCA_036445335.1. Lineage (GTDB taxonomy): Bacteria > Pseudomonadota > Alphaproteobacteria > DSM-16000 > Inquilinaceae > JAZFQW01. The sequence goes on from JAZFQW010000557.1 coordinate 8,928, forward strand.
TCCAGCGCGCCGCGGAACAGGTAGGGAAAGCCCAGCACGTTGTTGACTTGGTTGGGATAGTCGGACCGGCCGGTGGCCATGATGGCGTCGGCGCGCACGGCCTTGACCAGCTCGGGCAGGATCTCCGGGTCCGGATTGGCCAATGCGAAGATAATCGGCTTGTCGGCCATGTCCTTGACCATCTCCTGGGTCACGGCGTCCTTGACCGACACGCCCAGGAAGACGTCGGCGCCCTTCAGCGCCTCGGCCAGGGTGCGCGCGGCGGTATCGACCGCGTGGGCCGATTTCCACTGGTTTAGGCCCTTGGTGCGGCCCTGGTAGACCACCCCTTTGCTGTCGCAGATGATCGCCTGGTCGTGCGGCAGGCCCATCGATTTGATCAGCTCGACGCAGGCGATCGCCGCCGCGCCGGCGCCGTTGACCACCATGCGGATGTCCTTGAGGCTTCGGCCGGTCAGGTCGAGGGCGTTGATCAGGCCGGCGGCGGCGATGATCGCCGTACCGTGCTGGTCGTCGTGGAACACCGGGATGTCCATCAGCTCGCGCAGCCGGTCCTCGATTATGAAGCAGTCCGGAGCCTTGATGTCCTCCAGGTTGATGCCGCCGAAGGTCGGTCCC
>JAZFQW010000558.1:0-3838 GCA_036445335.1 Alphaproteobacteria bacterium
GCCAGCTTGGGGTCCTGCAGGCGCTCGCGGATCGCCCGCCGCGCCTTGAGGATCTTTTCGGCGGTCTGGCTCTCCGCCGCCGGGTCGATCGTGCCACTGAGACCCATGCGATAGACGTCCGGCGCCATGTCGACCGCCGTCAGCGCGTCGAGTGCCTTGTTCTGCAGGTCCGGGGCGTCGGCGGCGCCGGCGGCGGCATAGTCGATCCAGTCGGCGTTGACGTCGAAGCTGGTGTTGCCGGAGGCCTTCGCCTCGTGGACCCGGCTGCGGCGGTCGTCGCGGCCGGCCTCGTCGTACGTCGCCTCGGCCAACGGCCGGTGCTTGAGGCCGAAATACAGGTTGGCGCGCAGCGAGTCGGTGAACATGTAGCTGTAGGGACCGACATAGGCGATCTGGCGGCCGGTCACCGATTCGGGCAGCTCGCTGTAGTCCCGCTCGCCCAGCCGGATCCGTCCGCCGGTCGGCACCAGCAGCCGGGCGATCAGCATCATCAGTTCGTCCTTGCCGCTGCTGCCGTCGCCCAGAACCGCGGTGTGCGCCCGCGTGTCGAAGGTGATCGACACGCCGTCTAGCGCCGGCAGGGCATCGTCTTCGGCGAACTGCACGTTGGCCAGCGTCAGGCTGTCGGGCAGCGCGCCCTGCCAGGCCTCGTCGACGTCGATCTGTTCCGGCGGCATCATGTCGTCCGGCTGGAACTGCTCGATGACCTGCCCGTATTTGATGCGGGAGTCCTCCACTCGCTGGTAGTAGTTCAACAGCTCGCGCCACGGGCTCGACAGGTCCTTGTACGCGGCCAGGACCGCCACCAGCGCGCCGAAGGTCAGCCCCTCGACCACAACGAGAAATCCGCCGATCGAATAGAAGAAGAACGGAATCAACTGGTTGATGAAATTGTTCAGGAACTTGATGAAGAATTTCCGGCGATAGATATCGTAGCGGATGGTGTAGATGATGCCCAGCCGGTGGGCGAAGTCGGCCCGCTGTAGGTTTACCGTGTCGTGGGCATGGATCTCCTGGGTGCCGCCGACGGTCTCTCCGATCCGGTCGGACAGCCGGCGGACATTCTGCACCCGCATCTTGCCGAGCTGGTTGACCCGCTTTTGCAGCTTTGGAATCAGATAGGCCTGCAACGGGTACAACGAGATCGCCGCCGCGCCCAAAATCGGGCTCTGCACGAAGATGAACGCCAAATAGACGACCAGCGTGCCGCCCTGGAACGCCGGCAGTGAGAACGCGTCGCCGATGAATCCGCCCAGCGGCTCCACCTCGCCGGTGATCATTGGAATGATCTCGCCCTGCGACATGCGCTTGAACCGCGGCAGCCGGAACCTCAGTACCCGGCTGTAAAGCTCGTAGCGCAGGCGCCGCAGCATGCGCTCGCCCAGCTGGCCACGATAGACGTTGATGAAATATTTGAATGCGCCGTTGAGGACGACCAGCACCAGAAACAAGCCCGACAGGGCAAACAAATACGGCACCTGTTCGAGTTCAAAGCCTAATACGAATACCGGAAAATCGGCGCCGCCGATTGCGTCATTTACAATTGTTTTAGGAAGTTCGAGCGAGAGATATAGAAAAGGGAATGATATTCCCGTCAAAATCAGAATATAGATCTGCTCTCTCTTGCTGAACCGGTAAACAAACCGGAAGATGTTTTTGTCCATATTTGGAATTCCGGAGATCGACGGCCGCCCGATAGTGAATGCGGCTCCCGCGGCACCGACCTTATCCGTTTTGCCCGGCAGCGGCAAATGGCATGGTTTTGCCGCCAGCCTTCGTGATAAGAGTCGCAGCCGGATGGTCTTTCGCGCCGCAAGCGACCGTCTCCGTTCAGGCTAAGTGCCGGAGAAATCATGGCAAAGCGACCAGGTCAGACCCGCGTCCTCATCTACAGCCACGACTCGTTCGGGCTGGGGCACCTGCGCCGATGCCGGACGATCGCCCACGAGCTTGTAAAGCGCGATGCCGACATGTCGGTACTGATCCTGTCGGGGTCGCCGATCATCGGCAGCTTCGATTTCCGCACCCGCGTCGATTTCGTCCGCGTCCCCGGCGTGATCAAGCTGCACAACGGCGAGTACAAATCGCTCAATCTCAAAATCGACACCGACGAGACCCTGGCGATGCGGGCGTCGATCATCGAGCACACCGCCGATATCTTCGACCCGGATCTGTTGCTGGTCGACAAGGAGCCGTTGGGGCTGCGCGGCGAGGTGCGGGGAACCCTGGAGCTGATGAAGGCGCGCGGCACGCCGCTGGCGCTGGGCCTGCGCGACGTGATGGACGAGCCGTCGCTGCTGGCGCCGGAGTGGGAGCGCAAGAACGTGCTGCCGGCGCTGGAGCATCTATTCGATTCGATCTGGATCTATGGCCTGCCGCAGATCTGCGATCCCCTCGAGGGGATCGAGCTGTCCGCGTCGGTGCGCGACAAGATGGTCTATACCGGGTATCTGCGGCGCGAGGCGTCGCCCGAGAGCGGACCGGTGCTGCCGACGTTCGACCGGCCGTTCATCCTAGTGACGCCGGGCGGCGGCGGCGACGGCGACCCTCTGGTCGACTGGGTGATCCGGGCCTACGAATCGGGCGCGGCGCTGCCCCATCCGGCGCTGGTGGTGCTGGGCCCGTTCATGCAGCGCGAGCAGCAGGCCGATTTCATCGCCCGCGCCTCGGTGCTCGACGATGTCGAGGTGATCACGTTCGACACTCATCTGGAGAACCTGATGGTCGAGGCGGTCGGGGTCGTCGCCATGGGCGGCTACAACACCTTCTGCGAGATCTTGTCGTTCAACAAGCGCGCGCTGATGCTGCCGCGCATGCGGCCCCGGATGGAGCAGTTCATCCGCACTTCGCGGGCGCAGGCGCTGGGCCTGGTCCGCATGATCGACGACGAGAACGGCCGCGACCCCGCCGTCATGGTGGACGCGTTGCGCCAGCTGCCGTACCAGAACCCGCCGTCGGACACGGTCGTGCCCGGCCTCATGGACGGGCTGGAGAACGTCACGCGTCTGGTGTCCCAGGCGGTCCACGGCACCGAGTTCGTCACATACCCGACGCGTCAAACCGCGTAGCGCCCATGGGCGGCCGCACTGCGATCGTCGTCAAAGGCTATCCGCGTCTGTCGGAGACATTCATCGCCCAGGAGATCCTGGGCCTGCAGGAGCGCGGCCAGCGCCAGATCATCGTGTCGCTGCGCCACCCGACCGATCGCCCGGTCCACGGGATCAACCGGCGGATCGCGGCGCCGGTGCTGTACCTGCCGGAATACCTGCACGACGAGCCGGTGCGGGTGCTGCGCGCGTGGCGGTGGGCGCGCCGCCGGCCGGGATACCGCGCGGCGCGCGCCGCGTTCCGCCGCGACCTTAAGCGCGACCGCACGCGCAACCGGGTGCGGCGGTTCGGCCAGGCGCTGGTCCTGGCCCACGAGTTGCCGGCGGACGTCGACTGGCTGCACAGCCATTACCTCCACACCCCGGCGTCGGTCACCCGGTACGCGGCGCTGATCGGCGAGCGGTCCTGGAGCTTCTCGGCGCATGCCAAGGACATCTGGACCACCCCGGCATGGGAGCTGCGCGAGAAGCTGGCGGCGGCGGCCTGGGGGGTCACCTGCACGCGGGTGAACTCGGCCTATCTGGCCGGATTGACGACCAATCCGGCGACCGTGGAGCTGGTCTATCACGGCCTCGATTTCGCCCGGTTTCCGACGCCCGACGCGCGGCCGCCGCGCGACGGCCGCGCGGCGGACGATCCGGTCCGCCTGCTGTCGGTCGGCCGCGCCGTCGAGAAGAAGGGCTTCGGCGTCCTGTTAGAGGCGCTGGCGACGTTGCCGCCGGACATCTAC
>JAZFQW010000559.1:0-2702 GCA_036445335.1 Alphaproteobacteria bacterium
TGCCCCGACGAGGCGCCGCTGCTGGGCTTGGTGTCGCTGGTCGCGCCGGCGGTGGCGATGGGAAACCGGGTGGTCGCGGTGCCATCCGAGGCGCACCCGCTGGCCGCCACCGATTTCTACCAGGTGCTCGACACGTCGGACCTGCCGGGCGGCGTGATCAACATCGTCACAGGCGAGCGCGATGTGCTGGCCAAGGTGCTGGCCGAGCACGACGAGGTCGGCGCGGTCTGGTATGTCGGCCCGGCCGCCGGCAGCGCCATGGTCGAGGCCGCGTCGGTCGGCAACCTCAAGCGCACCTGGGTGAATAACGGCCGCCGCCGCGACTGGCTCGACCCTGTCCAAGGCGAGGGCCCCGAGTTCCTGCGCCACGCCACCCAGGTCAAGAACATCTGGGTGCCGTACGGCGAATAAGCCCGGCGGAAGACGCCCCGCCGCGACAACGGCACATTTCTGTTGCAGTCCGGCATTGTCTGTGACCCGTTCCGGGGCGGACGAGTGGCGCGGTGCGCAGCCCGCGCATCCGTTTCGATGATCGCCGCTGCGTTAGGAGCCTAGAGGGGGACGATGACAGCCGACAGCGACACCGCGCCCACGGCGCCTGCCGACACCGACCTGCCGCCGGGCGTCGAGATCAGCGGGGCCTGGCGAGCCGACTATGGCCGCGTGCTGACCAGGGACGCGCTCGCCCTGGTCGCCGACCTGCACCGCGCGTTCGAGCCCCAGCGCCACCGCCTGCTGGCCGTGCGCGCCGACCGCCAGACCCGGATCGATGCCGGCGAGCGGCCGGAATTCCTGGCCGAGACGGCCGACATCAGGGCTGGGGACTGGACCGTCGGACCGATCCCTAAGGACCTGCTGAACCGCCGCGTGGAGATCACCGGGCCGACCACCGCCAAGATGGTGATCAACGCCCTCAACTGCGGCGCCGACGTGTTCATGGCCGACTTCGAGGATGCGAATTCGCCGACCTGGGACAACATGGTCGACGGCCAGCTCAACCTCATGGACGCGGTGCGGCAGGGTTTGAGTTTCACCGATCCGAGAAGCGGCAAGCACTACGCCATCGGCCCCGACCCCGCGGTGTTGCTGGTCCGGCCGCGCGGCTGGCATCTGGTGGAGAAGCACGTGCTGGTCGACGGCGCGCCGGTGGCCGGCGGCATCTTCGATTTCGCCCTGTATTGCTTCCACAACGCCGTCGAGCTGAAGGCGCGGGGCACCGGCCCCTACTTCTATCTGCCGAAGCTGGAGAGCCATCGCGAAGCGCGACTGTGGAACGACATCTTCGTCGCCGCGCAGGACGCGCTGGGCGTGGCGCGCGGCACCATCAAGGCGACCGTCCTGATCGAGACGATCCTGGCCGCCTTCGAGATGGACGAGATCCTCTACGAGTTGCGTGACCACATCACCGGGCTCAACTGCGGCCGCTGGGACTACATCTTCAGCTTCATCAAGCGCTTCAGCGCCGACCCCGCCTTCGTCATTCCCGACCGCGGCCAGGTCACGATGACTGCCCATTTCCTCAAATCCTACAGCCTGCTGCTGATCAAGACCTGCCACCGCCGGCGCGCCTTCGCCATGGGCGGCATGGCGGCGCAGATCCCCAACCGGCGCGACGCGGACGCGAACGCGGCGGCGCTGGACAAGGTCAGGCAGGACAAAGAGCGCGAGGCCGGCGACGGCCATGACGGGACCTGGGTGGCGCACCCGGACCTCGTGGCCACCGCGCGCGAGGTCTTCGACCGCCTGATGCCGGGACCCAACCAGCTCGACGTCCGGCGCGACGACGTCGCGGTGACCGCCGCCGACCTGCTGACCGTGCCGCAGGGAACGATCACCGAGGCCGGCCTGCGCCTGAACATCAACGTCGGCGTCCTCTACCTCGCCGCCTGGATCGACGGGTCCGGCGCGGTGCCGCTGTACGACCTGATGGAGGACGCGGCCACCGCCGAGATCTCGCGGACCCAGCTGTGGCAATGGCTGCACCACGGCGCGTCGATCACCGGCGGGCCGCGGATCACCCGCGACCTGTTCCAGCGGGTCTTCGATGAGGAGATCGGCAAGCTGAAGGCGCAGGTGGGCGCCGAGGCGTACGGCAAGGGCAGCTACGCGGCGGCGGCGCAGATCTTCCACGACCTGGTGGTCGCCGACCGATGCGCCGAGTTCCTGACCCTGCCGGCATACGACCACATCGCATGACGGCTTAAAGACGGGCGGGCGACCGCCGGTCAGAGCACCGGCACCGGTATCATGGCCGGGTTCCACCCGGCCATCCACGGCCCCGGGCGGTACAATGGATGTTCGGATCGGGTCCGGGCATGCCAGAATGGCATTCGACCGTCGGAGTGACGGCCGCAAAAGATCCATCAGCGAGCGCGTCATGCCGAGCGACCAGAAGCCATCCCCCGATGTCCCGTTCATTCCGCAGGAAACCATCCGCCGCAAGCGCGACGGCGGCAGCTTGAGCGCCGACGAGATTGCCGCCTATGTCCGCGGCGTCACCGACGGCAGCGTGACCGAGGGACAGGTCGCGGCGTTCTCGATGGCGGTGTTCTTCCGCGGCATGACGCTGGACGAGCGGGTCGCGCTGGTCCGCGCGATGACCCGGTCGGGCAGCGTGCTCGACTGGTCGCAGAAGGGGCTCGGCGGGCCGGTGCTGGACAAGCATTCGACCGGCGGCATCGGCGACAAGGTCAGCCTGATCC
>JAZFQW010000560.1:0-4115 GCA_036445335.1 Alphaproteobacteria bacterium
GGGGCCTTCCCTATGCCGCGCCATTGACCGGCACGAAGCTGGTGATGCCAGGGCCACGGCTCGACGGCGCCAGCTTGACCGAGCTGATGAACGACGAGGGCGTCACCATGACCGCAGGCGTGCCGACGGTGTGGCTGGGCCTGCTGAACCATTGGAAGGAGACTGGCGACCGCGTGCCGTCGCTGCGCCGTCTTGTGGTCGGCGGATCGGCCGTGCCGCTGTCGATGGTCGAGACCTTCGAGCGGGACTACGGCGTCGAGGTGCGCCACGCCTGGGGCATGACCGAGATGAGCCCGCTGGGCACGCTCAACGTGCTGCCGCACAAATGGAGAGATGCGCCCGAGGCCGATCGCCGGGCGCTACAGTGCAAGCAGGGACGGCCGGTCTTCGGGGTGGAGATGACGATCACCGACGAGACCGGCAAGCCGCTGCCGCACGACGGCCGGGCGTCCGGCGACCTGAAGGTGCGCGGCCCCTGGGTGTGCAGCGGCTACCACAAGGTCGACCAGTCCGACGCTCACGAGGCCGACGGCTGGTTCCGCACCGGCGACGTGGCGACGATCGATCCCGACTTCTTCATGAACGTCACCGACCGGGCCAAGGACCTGATCAAGTCGGGCGGCGAATGGATCAGCTCGATCGACTTGGAGAACCTGGCAATGGGCCATCCGGCCGTCGCCCAGGCCGCGGTGATCGGCATCGCGGATGAGAAGTGGGGCGAGCGGCCGCTGCTGATTGTCGTGGCGGCGCCCGGCGAGACGCCGACCCGGGACGAGCTTCAGGCCTATTTCGCCGAGCGGGTGGCCAAATGGATGGTGCCCGACGACGTCGTCGTCGCCGAGGCACTGCCGATCGGCGCGACCGGAAAGGTGCTGAAGAGCAAGCTGCGCCAGCAACACGCAGACCATCGGCCGGCGTCCCAATAACGCGGGCGCCGCCAGACGCCGGAAACGGGGGCGACGCCCGGCGGGTGACGTCGTCCGGTCACGCCACCGCCGCAGGGCGCGAAGCCGCGGCGCGTAGACACCATCGCCCAGCAGTATCACCTTGACGGCTGGCGAGATCTACACCGTCCCGGCGGCGACGCTTGCCCAGGCCGCGTCGAGCTGCGCGGAGACCGCGCCGTAGACGTCCAGGGTGCCGGCGGTGCCGTCGTGCTCGCGGGTCCTGAGGGCGCCGTCGGCGAAGGCGGCGTCGACCGCCCGGACCAGGACGGCTGCGGCGCGCCGGCAGCCGTCGACGCCGTTTCGGTTGCCGAGCCAATCCAGCATCATCGCCGCCGACAGGATCATCGCGGTCGGATTGGCGATCCCCTTGCCGGCGATGTCGGGGGCGGTGCCGTGACACGGTTGGAACACCGCGTGGCGGTCGCCGATGTCGGCCGACGGCGCCACGCCCAGGCCGCCGACCAGCGCGGCGCCCAGGTCTGACAGGATGTCGCCGAACATGTTTTCGGTCACCAGCACGTCGAAGCTCCAGGGGTCGCGCACCAGCTTGAGCGCGGTGGCGTCGACATAGGCGTGGTCGGCGGCCAAGTCGGGGAACCGCGCCGCGCGCTCGTCGAAGATCTTGCGGAAGAACGCGAAGGCGGCGAACACGTTGGCCTTGTCGACGCAGGTGACGCGGCCCGGATGCCCCTGCCGCTTGCGGGCGCGTCCGAGCGTCAGGGAGAAATCGAACAGCCGCTCGCAGACGTCGCGGGTGATCACCAGGGTCTCGCGGGCCTCGGCATCGGCCTCGACCACGCCCTTGCCCAGCGAGGCGAACAGCCCCTCGGTCGACTCGCGCACCAGCACGAAGTCGATCGGACGGTCCGCCGCGGCGGCGAGCGGGCTGGGAATGCCGGGAATGCTGCGCACAGGTCGCACTCCGGCATAGAGCCCGAGCTCAAGCCTGAGCGCGATCTGCGGCGTGATCTCGGTGCCGTCGGGATGGCGGACGTCCGGCAGGCCCATCGCCGCCAGCAGGATCGCGTCGGCGCCGCGGGCGGTGACCAGCGACTCCGCCGGCATCTCATGGCCGCTGTCGCGGTAGCTTGCGGCGCCCGCCGGCAGGACCGTGAAGCGCAGCGCGAAGCGGCCGACCCGCCGGCACACCGCGTCCAGCAAGTCCAGGCACGGATCGGTGATCTCCAGGCCGATGCCGTCGCCGGGAAAGACCGCGATGTGGAAGTCGGTCGTGGGGCGCATGGCGGTTTCCCGGTCAGCACTCGGCGAGGCGCGGGCGGCGCCGGGGTGGCGGCGCCCGCTTCGACTGATGGCCACCGCCCGGCCGGCGTCAGTTGACGGCGATCGCCTGGATTTGGTCGGTGGCGATGACGATGCGGTCGTGGACTTGGTTGTAGGCCTCGACAGACTCCGTGCCGTTGACCGCCGTTACGATGCCCGCGATCGTATGCCCTCCCTTAAGAAAGAATGTTAAGCCCTTCTTTTCATTCATGCTCAGCTGGCACAAATCCAACCATATCTGCATTGGGTCGACACCCTCTTTCCAAACTGTTTCACCGTGCGGCGGTCGCAGGCCCGGTCTCCGGTGGACGCGGGCGTAGGTCCGACCCGGCGATGATAGGCGCCATGAGCCAAGAAACGAACCATGTCCCGCCGGTCCGTGTGGGCTTCGACCGTCTTCACGTGCCGCGGATGACGGAGCCGACCAGACCCCGTACCCACCGGTGCTGGGGATCGGCATGGAGGCGGGGATGCCACACCATGATCACGTCGAACGTCGGCATGGCAAGGGGTGCCTCGAACACCGCGAAATCGCGCTTCAAGCCGCGAAGCAGCCGTTCCGGCGCCACCGCGATCAGGTCGGTGACGCGCAGCAGGTGCGGCAGTATCAGGAAATTGGGGACCGAGATCGCGACCGACCGCTTGCGCCCCAGCGCCGCGAGGCCCTCGTCCGTCGGCCCCTGAAGCGCGCCGCCGGTGGGCGCTATGAGCACGTGATCGTAGCGGCAGAAGTCGTCGACGCTGGCGAGGCCCCCCGCGGCCGGGTGGCTCTTCCTGACGGCGCAGACATAGCGGTCGGTGTAGAGGTACCGGGAGAGCAGGTCCGGGCCGGCGAACTGCGCGACAGTGATCCCGAGATCGACCCCTCCGCGCGCCATGCGCGCCGGCAGTTCGGACAGCTCCGCCGACCGGATCGACAGTGTCATGCGCGGTGCCTGGGCCCTGAACGCCCTCAGGAACGGCATGACGACCGCGACCTGCAGGTAGTCCGTCGTCGAGATCGTCAGGTTCCCTTCCGCCGTCGCCGGATCGAAATCGGACGGCTGGAGCAGGGCCTCGGTTCGCCTCATGATGGCCTTGAGTGGCGCCGCGAGCGACACGGCCCTCGGCGTCGGTCTTAGCCCCCGCTGCGTTCGCACGAACAACGGATCGCCGAACAACCGGCGCAGGCGCTTGAGTCCGTGGCTCAGGGCGGGTTGCGACATCGCCAGCCGCTTCGCCGCCTTGGTCACGCTGCGCTCGTCGAGCAGCGCATCGAGCGCGACCAGCAGGTTCAAATCGACGTTCCTGATATCAATCATGTGAATGATACTTGTCGAATTTCGTAATTTGCGGTGTCACACGGCCGGGCGAACGACTCCGAACAGTAGTCACACGGTCAAGGCGGCATGTGCAGACTGCCGCCAAGCGTGATCGCAGCGCAGTGATCGCCGTCACAGCGGGGGGGGGCGTGCGGAGTGGACGGTCTTGATTTCGAACAGGTGCGGGCGTCCGAGGCCGGACGCGGCGTCGCCGCGGTGAAGGCGCGCGCAGTCGGCACCGAGCGTGACGATGGACCGACGCACTCCGGCACAGTCGGTGCCGCAAAGACCCGAATCTGGTGGTGGCGGTTCGATTATGGTTAACCCGCACTTCTCATACTGGCCACGGTCTGCGTCGCGACCGGGCGGTCCGAGCCGCCAGGAGAAGGCCGAAGAGCGTAGCAATGCTACGGTCGAGGCGTTCGACGAAGAGGGCGGGCCGCCCGGGCGCCACCCGCAGGGCGGCGCTGTCGCGCCGACAGGGGGCGTCACGCCGCTTGCCCGATGCGACGGGCATCGCGCCGCGCGGCATTCCGGCCCTGTCGGCGCGACAGCGCCGCGCAGACCGTGGGCAGTGTGAGAAGTA
>JAZFQW010000561.1:0-3788 GCA_036445335.1 Alphaproteobacteria bacterium
GGTCGCCGGCAGCACCGCCGCGGCCACCGCCGGCGCAGGGCTCTCCGCCGCCGCCAGCGCGTCGGCCGGTGGGACCGCGGCGACCATCGTCGACGCCGGCGCCGTCACGGCGTCGAGCGGCCTGCCCTCGACGGCGCTCGCCGCCAGGGCGGCGACCGGCGGGCGGGCCGGCGCGACGAGCTCCGTCGGCGCGGCGACCGCCGCCACCACCTCACGCCGCGGCGCCGCCGCGATCGCGGTCTCGGTGACCGCGGCCGCAGTCGACGCGATCGTCGGTTCCGCCACCGTGGCCGCCGCCAGCCGCTCCGCCGCCGGCCGGGCGGCGCCCACGTCCTCGCCACGGGGCCGCTCGGGCCGCGCCACTTCGCCCTGCGGCACCCGCGCCGCCACCGGCCGACCCGACGCCGACACCGGCCGGGCCCGGCTGCTGGGAACCCGCCGGACCCCGACGCGCTCGCCACCGGTCGCCGCCGCCTCGGCCATCTCGCCCTCGGCCGCCCGCTCCTGGGCGCGCTGTGCGGGCACCTCGTAGGTCGACATGGCGATCCGCGACTTGACCTCCTCAACGACCGGTATCGGGTCCGGTACGAGGGACGACTGCAGGATCGCGATCATCGATGCGTTCACCAACATTGAAAGGAACAGCGCCGGCGCCCACAGCAGCATCGGGTTGAGGGTTCGGGTCATTCCGCTTCGGGGGTTACCACCAGCACAACGTCGCCCTCGGCGAGCCCCTCCAGCGCCGTGATCAGTGGCAGGACGTGGCGCACCGGCGCGCTGGCATCGGCATTGATGCGGACGAACAGCCGTTCGCCGCCGCCCGCCGACTGCTCGGTCAAGCGCCGGACGATCTCGTCGCGCGGGCGCTCGACGCCATCGAGCGCCAGCCGCCCGTCGACCGCCAGGCTGACGGTCACGCCGCCCGCCGGCAGCGTGTCGCCTTTCAGCGAGATCGGCGGCCTCAGCTCGAACGGCGAGGTCGTGTCGAAGCGCCCCATCAGCATGAAGAACACCAGCAGGAAGAAGACGATATCGATCAGCGTGATGATCGTCTCGTGCGGGCGTCGCGCCGCCTGACGTCGCAGGTGCATCATTGCACCTCGAGCCGGACCACCCGCACGTTCTGGGCCCCGGCGTCACTAAGCGCGTCCATCAGGCTCACCAGGGCCTGGGTGGTGGCGGCCCCGGATGGCAGGATCAGGACCTGGGTCGCCGGCTGAGTCGCCACCCGGATCGAGACGATGCCGGTCAACGCGGCGAAATCGACGGCACGCCCGGACACGTAGGGGCGGCCATCGGCGCCGAGCCTGACCATGAGATTGGCCGACTCCGGCGCCTCCCCCGGCGGGCCGTCGGGCCCTTCTGAGGTCACGTCCGTCTGCCGCGCGCCGCCGATCAACGGGATCATGTCCAGGTTCAGGTAGGTCGACGTGACCATGAAGAAGATCAGCAGGATCAGCATCACGTCGACCAGCGGCGTGACGGAGATCATCATCCCCAATCGTTTCTTCCGGTTCAGGCGCATGGCGCGTAACGGCCTGGGCGGATTCTACGCATTGCGGCCGTGGTCGGCGATGTACAGCCGGGTCACGGAGTCCTCGATGGCGTGGCCCAGGCGGTCCAGCCGGGCGCCCAGCAGGTTCACCGCGATCGCCGCCGGGATCGCCACGATCAGCCCCATCGCCGTGGTCAACAGCGCCTGCCAGATGCCGGCGGCAAGCACCGCCGCGTTGGCACTGCCGCCCGCCGCCTCGAGCTGTTGAAACGACTCGATCATGCCCAGAACCGTGCCCAGCAGCCCCATCAGCGGACTGACCACGGCCAGGACCTCCAGGGTGCGCAGATGCCGCCCCAGGGCCTCAAGCTGCTCGTTGGCAAGGCGTTCGACCTCCTCGCGCAGCATCGCGGTGTCCCAGCGCTCGGCCAGGCCCTCCATCGCCGCGGCGACGACCTTGTTGACCGGGCTTCGGCCCGCGGTGACCAGCCCCGTGGCTTCCTTGGTCGCGCCGCGCCGCCACGCCGCCAGGGCCGCCTCGCGGTCACGGCGGCCCCCCAGGGTCCCCCAGAACTGGATCACTTTCAGCGCGACCAGGGCGATCGAGTAGACCGAGAGGACTCCGAGGATCACGACGATCGGGCCGCCCGCCTCGATCCACTGGGAGACAACGTCCGGCATGGCTGGATCGACCTTCGCTCAGCCCCGGCGCTATTTTACCAGCGTTGCGGCGGCCCGCGACTGCAGGTCGATGATCGCGAAGCAATCGACCGCCTCGCCTCGATCGGGCTCGCATTTCGCGATCTCGTGCAGCAGGATCTCGCCGACGCCGTCGCACTGCATATCCGGGATCTCGAACAACTTCAGGGTCGTTCGCCCGGCCGGCAACGGCGATGCCTCGACGGTCAGCAGACGGTCGATGACGCCCTGTTGATCGAACACGGCGAGCGACATCTCGAAAGCCTGGAACGTCATCGCCGTCTGGTTGCGAAACAGAAAGAACGTCCGGCACCCGTTCTCGATCGACTCGAGCTTGTTCAACTCGACGACAAGCTGGGTCGATTGGGCGGGCGCTCCGCCCGACCAAAGGGCGGCGACGGCGATCGTGGCGGCCACGAAACTGTTCGACTTCCGCATGGACGGTCCTCCCCAGAAAATACTCTCGTTAGCGCTTCCCACCCCCGGCAAGGCCTCGTTCCAACGAGGTGTCTCCGGGAGGCTCGGAACAACACCGATCGGACCCACGGGGCAGCATCGAGATGTCCCGCGGTCTCGGACCGTGAGGCGCGCAATTTTCAGGGTCAGTATCGCATTCCCGCGCGGTTTCTCAATACCGGCGCGGATTTGCCCACGAACCGGGCCGCGTCGCGGCCGACGCCGGCACCGCGGGCGCTCCCAGTTCGGCCCTGGCGCGATGGTCCCTGCCGTCGGGACCCCGCACACCTCGCCATGGCGAAGGCCCAAGCCGCATTTCTCACGCTGGCCGTGGTCCACATCGCGTCCAGGCGGTCCGAGCCGCCAGGAGAAGGCCGACGAGCGTAGCGGCGCTTAGGTCGACGCGTTCGACGCCGTGGCCGGCCACTCGGGCGCGACGCAGGCCGCGGCCAGTATGAGAAGTGCGGGCTAGGGCTTCACCGCGGTACGGTCACGCCCGCGACACGTGGCAAAGGACGTGCTCGACCACAGTCTTCTTATCGCTGAGCGGCAGCAGCACGATCTGGTAGCGGACAATCCCTCCGTTGGTCGTCGGGAACCGCTCGGTATCCTGGGTCGGCTTGCCGGCTTTCGCCGTCTTGCGGCCCATCGACAGGATCCAGTCGGTCAGCATCGGCGTGTATTCGACGCGCTTGGCGGTCGCCGTGGCGCCGTCCTTGCCGACGATCCGGGTCACCTTGGCAATCGGCACGTCGCCGCTGCGCTCGGGCGGCCCGCAGGTCAGCAGCATGCTGTTGGGCCAGTTTTCGGCGATCAGCGCCGGGTCGAAATCGGACCACGACGCGAAGGGCCGACCGCGGGCGATCTCCGCCCAATAGCTGACCAGGCCCTCCGGCATCCGCGATATCTGCTCGGGCTTTTGCTCCGGCAGCGCGGGCGGTGGCTCCGCCGGCTGCGGGGTCGCCGTCAACACCGGCCGCTCCGGCTTCGGATCGGGCCGGGGGGACGGCTGCGGGTGCGCGGTCAGCACGGGGGGATCGGGCGCCGATTCCGGCGGGGGCAGTGGCGGAACGGTCGCCACCGCGGGCTCAGGCGCCGGTTCCGGCGGGGGCGGTGGCAGAACGATCGCCACCGGGGG